>CAYWDW010000446.1:0-5223 GCA_964457105.1 uncultured Heliobacteriaceae bacterium | reverse complement strand
AAAGGCGTCCTCAAGAAAGCGGTCAACCAGCACGGGCTTTTCCGGCGAAGCCTCGACCGCGTTTTTCATATAACCTTCCAGGCTCTGCTCGTCATACACAATCATCATCGCGCGCCCGCCCAGCACATAACTCGGACGCACCAGCACCGGATAACCAATCGCGGCGGCCACACGTTTGGCTTCATCAACCGTGACGGCGGTTCCGGCGACGGGCTGCGGAATGTTGAGTTCTTCAAGCAGTTTGCCAAAGCGTTTGCGGTCTTCGGCCAGATCAATTGATTCGGGCGAAGTGCCGATGATCGGGACTCCGGCCTCGTGCAATCGGTTGGCCAGGTTGAGCGGAGTCTGCCCGCCGAACTGCACAATCACGCCGACGGGCTTTTCCAGTTCGACAACATTCATCACGTCTTCAAACGTCAGCGGCTCGAAATACAAACGATCCGAAGTGTCATAGTCGGTCGAAACCGTTTCGGGGTTGCAGTTGACCATGATCGTTTCGTAAGCGTCTTCCTTGAGCGCAAACGCGGCGTGGCAGCAGCAGTAATCGAACTCGATGCCCTGGCCGATGCGATTCGGGCCGGAACCCAGAATCATGATTTTCTGGCGAGCGCTCGGCGCGGCTTCGCATTCTTCTTCGTAAGTCGAATAAAGATACGGCGTGAATGATTCGAACTCAGCGCCGCAGGTGTCCACGCGCTTGTAAACCGGCGTGACGCCATCGCGTTTGCGACGGGCGCGGACTTCAAGCTCCGTGCTGCCGATCAATTCGGCAATGCGCGCGTCAGAAAAGCCATAACGCTTGGCTTCGCGCAGCGTGTCGGCTGAAATTGAACTGAGATCTTCCTGCGCGAGCGCGTGCTGCATTTCGACGATCTGTTTGAGCTGCACGAGAAACCAGGGATCAATCCGCGTCAGTTCGTGCAGTTCATCCACCGTCCAGTTGCGCTCAAACGCGGCGTGCAGGTAATGAATGCGCTCGGCATTCGGCATAATCAGCTTGCGCCGCAGCGTTTCGTCATCAACCGCGTGAACCTTCGGCGTGCTGCGCGTTTCGAGCGAGCGCACGCCTTTCAGAAAGGCTTCCTTGAAGGTGCGGCCAATCGCCATCACTTCGCCGACCGATTTCATCTGCGTGCCGAGCGTCGCGTCAACGCCAGGGAATTTTTCAAAGGCCCACTTCGGAATTTTGACGACGACGTAATCAATCGTCGGCTCAAACGAAGCCGGAGTCTTTTTCGTGATGTCGTTCGGAATTTCATCGAGCGTGTACCCGACCGCCAGCTTCGCGGCAATCTTCGCAATCGGAAAGCCCGTCGCTTTTGAGGCGAGCGCCGATGAACGCGAGACGCGCGGGTTCATTTCGATCACGCGCAGTTCGCCGTTTTTCGGATTGACGGCAAACTGAATATTCGAGCCGCCGGTTTCAACTCCGACCTTGCGAATGATGCGAATCGCGGCGTCGCGCATCATCTGATATTCACGATCCGTCAGCGTCTGCGCGGGCGCAACGGTGACTGAATCGCCGGTATGCACGCCCATCGGATCGAAGTTTTCAATCGAGCAGATGATGACCACGTTATCCGCGAGGTCGCGCATCACTTCAAGCTCAAATTCCTTCCAGCCGATGATGGATTCTTCAACAAGGACTTCGCTGATCGGACTCGCCGTCAGGCCGCGTTCGGCGATCTCTTCAAACTCTTCCATGTTGAAGGCGATGCCGCCGCCCGTGCCGCCGAGCGTGAAGGCGGGCCGCAGGATGATCGGAAAATCAATCTCTTCGGCGGCTTCAAGCGCTTCGTGCATGTTGTGAACGAAGCGCGCCTTCGGCATCTGCAAACCGATTTCATCCATCGCCTGTTTGAAAAGCTGACGATCTTCGCCAACGCGAATCGCTGCGAGTTTGGCACCGATCAGTTCGACGCCATATTTTTCAAGCACGCCGCTTTCTGAAAGCTTCACCGTCAGGTTGAGCGCCGTCTGTCCGCCGACGGTTGGCAGCAGCGCGTCAGGCCGTTCGCGTTCGATGATGGCCGAAAGAGCTTCGACGTTGAGCGGTTCGATGTAGGTGCGGTCAGCAAGTTCCGGGTCGGTCATAATCGTCGCCGGATTGGAATTGACCAGCACGACTTCAAAGCCTTCCTGCCGCAGCGCGCGACAGGCCTGCGTGCCTGAATAATCGAATTCACACGCCTGGCCAATGACAATCGGGCCGGAGCCGATGATCAGAATTTTGTGGATGTCAGTTCGTTTGGGCATTCTCTTGAAAAGTGAGTTGTGATGTTGTCAGTGAAGTCAGTTCAGAATTGATGACAGATCAAGCACGAAGCCTGCGAGCAGTGGTTCGCCCGAAATCTGTGTCGGGTGGTCGAGGATTTCAACTGCCTTGCCGGGACGGTAAACGTGAACTTTTTTCTGCAGCGGATCAATCAGCCAGCCGAGTTGCGCGCCATTCTCAACATATTCTTCCATCTTCTCCTGAAGCGATTTGAGCGTGTCAGAAGGCGAACGCAGTTCGACCACAAAATCAGGGCAGAGCGGCGGAAAGGTTTGGCGTTCTTCAGCGGTCAGCGCATTCCACCTTTCCAGCCTGACCCACGAAAGATCAGGCGAACGCTTCGCGCCACAGGGCAAAGCGAACTGAGTTGATGAATCAAAGGCCTTGCCTGTGCCGTCCTTTCTGACCCAGAGGTAAAACTCTCCGCTCAGATTGAAGTTGCGTTCTCCCGTCTCTCCACCTGTTGGCGGCATAATGGTGACCTCCCGTTGACAGTTCATCTCGATCCGCAGATCGGGGTTGTCCTGGCACAGTCTGTAATATTTCTCGTCACTGATGCCTGTCAGCAGCGAGCCGAGATTGATCGTCATGTCTGAAGTAATGAGTGTGTTCATAAGCCTGCCCTTGCTTCCGCCGCGAGACTGAGAAAGTGGCTGCCTGATTGTGCGCATCGTTAGTCCGCCAGCCAGATGCGCGATGGTAGCATGCGCTGACCTGTCGGCAAAACAGGGCAATCGGGCAATGGATAAGGGGAGTGAATGAGGTTATGAACTGTGCCGGGCCGTCAGTTCCAGTTCCATGAAACTGGCGCCCTCGACCGGATTGGAACGATAAGGCGGAATCTCGCGGAAGCCAAGCGAGGCATACAGCGCCTGCGCGCTCGTCATTGACGGCAGCGTGTCGAGCCGCAGCCGGGAGTAACCGATTTGCTGCGCTTCCCGGATGATCGCTTCGGCAAGCAGCCTGCCCGCGCGCAACCCGCGAAACTGTGGCCTGACGTAAAGCCGTTTCATTTCGCCGATGCCATCTTCAATTTTTCTGAGCGCGACGCAACCGGCAAGCTGATCTTCGTCAACCGCGAGCAGCAGTCGCCCGTCAGGCGGCGCGTAATCGCCAGGCAATCGGGCCAGTTCGTCGGCGAAGTTCTGAAAGCACAGGTCAACCTTGAGCGAGGCGGCGTATTCCTGAAACAGCGCGCGCGCCTGTTCGATCTGATCGTTCGTTTCTGCCTGAATGATTCGCAGCATAAGTTTCAGAATTCCTGCCGCCTGCGTTTCTTCAACTCGGCCAGTTTCCACTGCGGCCAGGTTGAGGTGCGGCTGTAACGATTCGTCGCCTGGGCGAGTCCGTCAACGCGCGTCGAGCCGCATTCGGGGCAACTTGCCGCAATGCTGCGCGTGATGGCGTGACAGGCGGCGCAGATCGTGAAGTCGGGCGAAAAGGTCAGCGCGGCAGTTCTGGTCTGATAAAAGACCCGCGAAATCAGCCCGGCCAGTTCTTCTGCCGGAGGAATTTCCGCGCCCGACCAGATGTCTGTCGTCGCGTCGTGCATCGCTCCGGCCTGCAGCGCGCCTTCGATTTTCGCTCTGGTGAAGGCATCGGCGGCGCTTGTCACCGGCAGCCGCGCCGCGCTGGTGTAAAACACCTCGTCAGGATCGGCTTCAGCGCCGATCACCGCTGCCGCCTGCGGGCCAAAAGTTCGCAGGTCCAGCCGCGCCAGCCGGTGCGGTGCGCTCAGGTCGCGCGATTCGGCCAGATGAAAACGAACCTTGTGTTTGGCTGACAGGCGTTCGGTTTCGGTCTTGAGATGCGCAATCACGCGCGCCGCAAAATTCTGCGCTTCAGTCGCAGTGCCGGGCGCGGCTCCGGTCATCGTCTGCGCCAGTTCGCTCAGGCCAATCGGGCAGATGGCGTGCGCCGTCCAGTTCAGCCGCAGGAATGATTCTTTTTCGGGCCGCATGGCCAGCATCGAGAGCGAACCGGCTTCGCCGCGCGCCAGCAGCTTTTCCAGAAAGATGCGCTTTTCAAGCGAAGCCTGCGCCGCCAGTTCAAGCAGTTCGCTGAGCAGTTCGAAGACCTGCAACTGATTGCCGCCCGCGCGCCAGCCGGTGCGCGCCAGGTTGATCGCCACCGAAGAAAACGTCGCCGCCCGCCAGCGCCAGCTTTCGCCCGCCCGCTGCAACTGATCGGCGCCGATGCCGTAGCGCGCCGTGAAGGCCGCCGCCGCTTCATCGCGTTCGTCGCCGCTGTCTGCCGGACGATCAAAGGCGAAGACCACGCCGCCGCGTTCAGTCGCCACGCGGCTGACCAGTTCGAGAAAACCGCGATAGTCGGGGCTTTCAATGAACTGCCGCGTGAAATGCAGGACCGGACGCGGCCCCGTGAAAGGCAGTTGCTGCCCGTCGCCTTCAAGATAAACTTCAAAAAGCGCCGTCAGAAAATGGCGGGCCACTTCACCGAATGAACCATAGTTTTCATTGAGCGTTTCACCGCCCGCGCCAATGGCCGGCAGCCCGCGCAAATATGCCGGGGCGTCCCAGTCCAGATGCAGATCGCAGTTGACCGGCTGACCGCCGCGCGCAATCGCCGGCGAAGAGAGTTCAAACAACAGGGCCTGCGCGACCTGCTTCAGATCCTTCTGATCGAGGCCGACGAGCAGCGGAGCCATCGCAAAGTTGACCGAATCCCACGCGACGGCTTCGCTGAAATAACCGTGTAATGCAGCGTTGTATTTGACCAGATGCGCGGCCAGCACTTCGGGACGGCGGGCGGGTTTCGAGCCGGCAAAACCGCCGGGCAGCACGATGCCGAAGCGTTTGATGAAATCCAGCGACCCGGTCATCGTTGTCGGACGATCAACTTCGCCGAGGTTTTCAAGGTGCAGGTCGCCCGCGAGGTGCGCGCTTGCGACGGTTTCAGAGAAGACAGCGAGAATCGCGTATTCGCGC
>CAYWDW010000445.1:0-5224 GCA_964457105.1 uncultured Heliobacteriaceae bacterium | reverse complement strand
TTCTGCTCATTGTTTGCTTGCGCCGCTGCTGTCACAGACAGCGCGAGCAGCGCGGGAATGATCAGCCATAAAATTGCTTTTGGTTTCATCGTTCATCTCCTTGAATCGGCACAGTCAACATTGAGACGCGCGCCGGTACGGTACGGGGAGCGGTAGCGACCTGGTTGTTGTGAAGCGACCCTTTCCACGGCGCCAGGTCGCTATCGCTCCCTGTACTGTCCCAGGGCTTTAATCGCTCGCCGTCCGATGTGGCTCCTTGTTCACAAACCAGATGATGCGAACGTTCGGATCGCGCGTCTGGATTTCCATTCTGATTTTGCTGTCATCAGCGGCTTCGTCTGTTGCATTCACCGGCCCTGGTTCAGGCAGTGGTTTGACGACAGCCATATCATTGCGTGATTCAGGCTCAGGCGCTTTCACAAACTTTGCGCGGGAGGCTGGTTTGTGACGCCGCGGCTGAACCGGTTTCTGTTGCTGAGACTCTGCATCCTTTGCTGACCCTGATTTCACGTCCGGCAGATTTTGTCTGGCCTGGTTCTGATTGCCTGCAACGACCGGCTGTGGATCGGACTGCTTCAGATAAAACATCGCCGACAAAAACAGTAGCGCAAACAATCCGGCGAGCGCGGCGTAACGCCAGCCGAACGGCCTGAACAGACGACGCCAGAAATCCGGGCCGGATGACCTGACGGCAACTTCATTCATCACCGAGCGGCGCAGGTCAGCACAGGCCGCTTCTGAAAATTCAGTTTCACTCAGCAGATGCACTGCCGCCTGACTTGTCTGCATTTCAGCCGCGAATTCACGGCACGCCGGGCACGCGGCCAGATGCGTTTCAACTTTTGCCAACTCGCGCGGCGACAGATCGCCTGTGACCTCAAGCGCAATCAGCAATTCATATTTTTCACAGCTCATCACGGCTTCCTCACACTTTTCCGCACAGCACCCGGTCGCGGTACTTTTTGATTTTCACTCGCGCCATGCTGATCTGGCTGCGCACGGTGGATTCGCTGGAACCAAGGATGCGCGCCACGGCGCTGGTTTCAAGCCCCTCAATGTCACGCAGCACGATGGCCGCGCGTTCCTTTTCCGGGAGCGTGGCGAGCGCGGCAGCGATGATCCGGCGTTCCTGCGCGGCGCGAATTTCGCTTTCGATGTCGTGGTCACTGGCCAGGTGATCGAGCGCGCCCTGCGCCTGCTCCTGCTCAAGTGAAACAGTCCTTCCCGCCCGGCGATGGTGCCCGATGTCGCGGCAGACATTGACCGTCACGCGATAAAGCCAGGGCGAGAGTTCGCGCGCCTCGTCAAAACGGTGCAGGTATTTGTGCAGCCGCAGAAAGACTTCCTGCGCCGCATCGCGGGCGTCGTCGGTGTTGCCGAGCAATCGGTGCGCGATGCCCAGCGTCTGCCGCTCGAAGCGGATGACGATTGCTTCAAAGGCTTCGGCGTCGCCGCTGCGGGCGCGGGTGACGAGCGTTGACAACAGCAGTGAGGAAGCGGCGTGCGGTTCATCGTCGCGCCGTTCGGCCATCGCGGAGATGGCGGCAATGTTGATCGTTAATTCGTTGTGCATTGGCTGCCCTGGTTACCCGGCCTGTGTCTGTCATTTACTTATACTGCCGGGCGGCGCAAATCGCTGAGTTTTTTTTGCCGGAACCGACAGGATGGCGACCGCCTGCCGGACTTGAAAATGCGGGGCGTCTGTAGTCTGATGTCGCCACATTCGCCGCGATATTTCGTTCGCAATTCGTTGTTCACCAGAAGCTGCTTTAACTTCACGAGGAGAATCCGTCATGCGCCAGAACCGTTTTCGACACGCTGCTGAATTGCTGCTCCGCGCTGCCGCTGTGCTGCTGCTGCTCGGCAGTGGCGCGCATACTGTTTACGCTCAGTTCGACTCGGCCACTGTGCTGGGCACGATTCGTGACACGAACGGCGCGGCGATTGCCAGCGCCACCGTCACGCTCAGAAATATGGCGACCGGCATTACCGTCACCACACAATCTGACGGCAACGGAGATTTCCAGTTTCTCAATGTGCGCATCGGCACGTATCGCGTCAGCGCCGAATTACAGGGCTTTTCCACGGCGGTCGCCGAAAATATTGCGGTCACGGTCAGCGCCCGGCAGCGCGTGGATCTGACGATGAAGCCTGGCGCAGTGAATGAAAGCGTGATTATCACTGACGCCGCGCAACTGCTCGAAACCGATTCGAGCGTGCGCGGCCAGGTCGTGCAGCGCGAACAGATCGTCAACCTGCCGCTCAATGGCCGCTCGTATGCCAATCTCGTGCTGCTCGCGCCTGGCGTGCGCGAATCGTCGCAGAACGCGGCGACCGGCGGCGGACGCGAGGCCGCTTTCAATGTCAACGGCCTGCGCAACACCTTCAATAACTTCCTGCTCGACGGCGTGGACAACAACGCTTACGGCACCAGCAATCAGGGCTTTTCATCGCAGGTCGTCCAGGTTTCGCCCGATGCCGTCGCCGAATTCAAAGTGCAGACCAACACCTACAGCGCCGAATTCGGGCGCAGCGGCGGCGCGGTCATCAACGCGGCCTATCGCAGCGGCACGAATCAGTTTCACGGTAACGTCTGGGAATTTCACCGCAACACCGTCCTGAATGCCGTCGGCTTTTTCAAACCCGTGAGCGGCGTCAAACCGCCGTTGATCCGCAATCAGTTCGGCTTCACCTTCGGCGGGCCGATCATCAAAGATCGCACGTTTTTCTTTGTGGATTACGAAGGCTTCCGGCAGGTTGATAAAAACGTCGTGTTTGCGACGCTGCCGACGCTGCAGCAACGCCAGGGCATTCTGACCGGCGATGTGCGCGTGCCGTATAGTTTCGTGGATGATCGCGGCCAGACGATTGCAGCCGGCACGGTGATTCCCGCAGGCCAGCGCATTCCGATGACGGCCTTTGCGCGCAAGGTGCTGACCGAATTGCCCGCGCCCAACATCACGGCGGGCAAGACCGAAACCAGTTTCGCCAACAACTACAGCGAGGTGCTGACCAACCGCAATTTCAACGACAAGTTCAACGTCAAGCTCGATCACAATTTCAGCACGAAGCTCAACAGCTTCGTGCGCGTCAGTCATCGCAAGGTGAATGAGTTCAACGGCCCCACGATTCCAGGGCCGTCCGGCAGCGGCGGCAACGGTTTTATCAACGTGCTCAATCAGCAACTGGTCTTCGGTTCGACCTGGACGCTGGCAGGCAATCAGGCCCTTGAAGCGCGGCTGGGCATCTCGAAAATCGAAGGCGGCAAACGTCCGCCGTTGTCGGGCGGGCCGAGCGTGCGCGACCTTTACGGCATCACCGGGTTGCCCGATGACCGCACAATCACGGGCGGTTTGACGACGCAAACGATCACGGGCTTTTCGCAACTGGGCCGACAGGCGACCAATCCGCAATATCAAAATCCGTTCACCGTCAATCCGCGTTTCAATTACACGCTGACGCTGGGCCACCACAGTTTGAAGACCGGGTACGAATACCTGCACGTCAACACCGATGTCCAGGACACCAATCCGCTGATGGGCCTGGACACTTACGCCAGCCAGTTCAGCCGCCCGGCAGGCACGGGTGCCAATACGATTTACAACCTCGCCGATTTCTTTTTCGGCGCGCGCAATCAGTACGAATTCGCCAATCTGCTCGTGGTGAAAATGCAGCGGCGTCTGCATTACGCCTACGTGCAGGATGATTTCAAAGTGAATCAGAAGCTCACGCTCAATCTCGGCCTGCGCTACGAATTCGCCACGCCTTACACCGAAGCGGAGAATCGGTTATCGAATTTCGATCCGGCGACGAAGACGATCATTCAGGCGAAAGACGGCTCGCTTTACAACCGCGCGCTGGTTGATCCCGATTACAACAACTTTGCGCCGCGTCTGGGCTTTGCTTACAACCTGCTGGATAAAACCGTAGTGCGCGGCGGTTACGGCATCGGCTATGTGCATTTCAACCGCATCGGCAGCGCCGATTTGCTGGCGACCAACTTTCCGCAAATCACGCGCGCCAACGTGACGCAGAACGCGGCGCTCGCGCAGTGTACGGGCACAGTCTTTGCGGAAGGCTGCTTCCGTCCGACGCAGGCAGGCTATCCGACCGGGCTGCCGAACAACGTTGTCCTCTTCACGCCGCGCGAGACGCGCACGCCTTACATTCAGAACTGGCAGCTTTCGGTTCAGCACGAACTGCCTGGCAATATGCTGCTCGACGTTGCTTACGTCGGCAATCACGCGCTGAAGCTGCTCCTGCTGACCGATTACAATCAGGCGCGGCCATTGACGACGGCGGAACTCGCGCTGCCGGCGGCGCAACGTCCTTCACTTGATGCGCGGCGTCCGATTTCCGGGTTCCGCTCGATCTCGGCGACGCTGCCGGCGGCTTACTCGAACTATCACGCGCTGCAGGTGAAATTCGAGCGGCGTTTCTCGAAAGGCCTGTACGTCCTCAATTCCTTCACGTGGTCGAAGGCGATTGACAACGCTTCGCAGGTGCTGGAAGAACCGGGCGGCAACACGGGCACGCCGCAGAATGTTTACAACATCCGCGCGGATCGCGGCCCCGGCGCTTACGATCAGCCCTTCAACAACACGACGAGCTTCGTGTGGGACCTGCCCTTCGGCAAAGGGCGCGCGTGGCTGGGTGATTTGCCGTCGGCGCTGGACGCCGCGCTGGGCGGCTGGACGCTCACGGGCATCAATACGATGGCGAGCGGGCAGACGGTCAATTTCCGCTACACGCCTTCGCCGGTGACGGCCAATCTGCCTTCGTTTATCGGCGGCGTGGCGCTGCGTCCGAACCTGGTTGGCAATCCGCTGCTGCCGAAAGGCGACCGCACGATTGATCGCTGGTTCAATACGGAGGCGGTGCGGCTGCCGACGCAGGATCAGCCCTTCGGCAACGCCGGGCGCAACATCGGGCGCGGCCCCGCGTTTTATCAATTTGATCTCGGCCTGCAGAAAAACTTCGCGCTCTCGTTCATCAACGAAGTCTCGAAGCTGGAATTCCGCGCGGAGTTTTTCAATCTGCTCAACAAGACCAACTTCGGCACGCCGAGCGGCACGGCAACGGGCATCGTCTTCAACGCTGACGGCACGCTGCGCACGGCAGGCGGCTTCGGCACGATTCGCAGCACGTCCCCGGCGCGGCAGATTCAATTTGCGCTGAAAGTCTCTTTCTGAGCCTCCTTCTTCAGCAGAGCTTTTCTGCGCTG
>CAYWDW010000444.1:0-5227 GCA_964457105.1 uncultured Heliobacteriaceae bacterium | reverse complement strand
AATCGGCCTGGTTTCGTCTGTTCCGTGATTTCCGTCTGTTCCGTCATCTCTCTTCCGGCTTGTTCTCTCGCTTAACTTAATTCCATTGGACCATGGACAATGGTTTTGCTTCGTGATCCTTCGTGTCCCTTCGTGGATGAAATCTTTTATCTCAACTTTGCAACAGACTGGTCTGCCTCAGGCGAAAAATCGTGAATTGTAAATAACCCCTGCGCAGGTTATGCTTTCCGCTACTTCTTCAGACCATCCCCGACTCCGAGTAGCTGTTGTTGCTTTATGTCATCTAATTTGTCTCACATCAGAAATTTTTCGATCATTGCCCACATTGATCACGGCAAGACCACGCTCTCTGACCGGTTGCTCGAAACGACCGGCGCGCTTGAATCGCGGGAAATGTCGGAGCAGGTGCTGGACGCGATGGATCTTGAACGCGAACGCGGCATCACCATCAAGGCGCATGCCGTGCGGCTCAATTACCGGGCGCAGGACGGACAGGATTACATCCTCAACCTGATTGATACGCCCGGCCACGTGGATTTTTCGTATGAAGTGTCGCGCAGCCTGTCGGCCTGCGAAGGCGCGCTGCTCGTCGTTGACGCGAGCCAGGGCGTCGAAGCGCAGACGCTGGCCAACACTTATCTGGCGATTGACAACAGCCTCGAACTGATTCCCGTCATCAACAAAATTGACCTGCCCGGCGCTGATCCTGACAAGGTCAAAGAGCAGATTGAAAGCGTCATCGGCATCAGCACCGAACACGCCGTCATGGCTTCGGCCAAGGCCGGCATCGGCGTGACTGAAATTCTGGAAGCCATCGTGCGCGTCATCCCGCCGCCCGAAGGCAACACCGCCGCGCCGCTCAAGGCGCTGATCTTCGATTCGTGGTTTGATTCCTATCGCGGCGTCATCGTCATGGTCCGACTGATTGACGGCAAACTGAAACGCGGAATGAAAATTCGCCTGATGGCAACGGGCCGCGAATACCAGGTTGAAGACCTCGGCGTGCTGACGCCGAAGCCGCGTCAGATTGATGAACTCGGCGCGGGCGAAGTCGGTTTCGTCGTCGCCAACATCAAAACCGTCGCCGACGTGAGCATCGGCGACACGATCACTGAAGCCGCGCGCCCGACGGCTGAGCCGTTTCCCGGCTTTCAGGAAATCAAGCCGATGGTCTTTGCCGGCGTCTATCCGGTCGAGCCGAATCAATACGAAGAACTGCGCGACGCGCTTGAAAAGCTGCGCCTCAACGATTCGTCATTCTTTTTCGAGCCGGAAGTTTCGACCGCGCTCGGCTTCGGTTTTCGCTGCGGCTTTCTCGGCCTGCTGCATATGGAGATCGTGCAGGAGCGGCTTGAACGCGAATTCAATGTTGATCTGATTACCACCGCGCCCGGCGTGCGGTACCGCATCACTGACACCAAAGGGCAGGTCTTTGAAATTGACAGCCCGTCGAAGATGCCTGAACCCGGCGCGATTGCGAAGATTGAAGAGCCGATCATCCAGGCGATGATTATGACCAACGAGGAATATCTTGGCGGCATTCTCGCGCTGCTTGACGAAAAGCGCGGCACGCAGAAGGCTTTTGATTACGCGACGCCGACGCGCGTCATGCTGACCTATGAACTGCCGCTCAACGAAATCGTGCTGGATTTTTTTGACCGGCTGAAATCAATTTCGCGCGGCTACGCTTCGCTGGATTATCACCTCGCCGGTTATCGTGAAGCCGATCTGGTCAAGCTGGATGTGCTGGTCGCGGGCGAGCCGGTGGATGCGTTGTCGCTGGTCGTCCACAAGGATTTTGCCTACGGTCGCGGGCGCGCGCTGGTTGAAAAGATGCGGACGCTGATTCCCCGGCAGTTGTTTGAAGTGCCGATTCAGGCGGCCATCGGATCGCGCGTGATCGCGCGCGAAACCGTCAAGGCGATGGGCAAGAACGTGCTCGCCAAATGTTACGGCGGCGACATCTCGCGCAAACGCAAGCTGCTCGAAAAACAGAAGGAAGGCAAGAAACGCATGAAGCGCGTCGGCAAGGTCGAGATTCCGCAGGAAGCTTTCCTCGCGGTGCTGAAAGTCAACGAATGAGCGACGAATTTTCAACCCGCATCATCCCGCTGTTTCCGCTCTCGCTGGTGCAGTTTCCCGGCGTCGTGACGCCGCTGCATATTTTTGAGGAGCGTTACCGCAAGCTGCTGCGCGATGTGACGGTCACGGACAAGGTTTTCGGCATCACCTTTCTCAGCGAGGACGACGACACGGGTGAACCGCCCGTCGGCAGGATCGGCTGCACCGTCGAAATCATCGCCGAGCAGACGATGCCTGACGGGCGCTCAAACATTCTCTGCACCGGCGGCACGCGCTACCGCACCGTGCGCCACCTTCACGACGACCTTTATTTGCAGGCCGAAATCGAACTGTTCCGCGACGAACCGGAAGACGGCGAACTTGCCCCGCTGACTGAACGCGCCGCCCGCCTGTTTCAGCGCGTCATCGCCGCCGGTAAAAAGCTCAAGGACGCCAGCCCCGTCGAGCAGCAGGACATTCCCGACCTGCCCGACGATCCCGAATCCCTGTCATTTCTGATCGCCGCCAGCCTGGACCTCTCGAACGAAGAGAAACAGCAGTTGCTCGAAATGACCCTCGCCAGCGCCCGGCTGACAAAGCTCAACGACCTGCTCGCCCGCCTCGCCGTTGATTACGAACGCCGCGCCCGCACCCACCAGATTTCCAAACACAACGGACACGGCGGACCAGTCAGATTCTGATTCACGCTGCCATAAAACCTGCGAACAGACCAGGACGATTTTCGTCAGGTCGGACCTGCATTGCATCACCTGCTCAGCAGGTTCCGGCCTGGTTATGCAAGCTGACAGGCCCGCAGCACCTGCTCCAGTTTTTCAGCATACATCCTGATCCGGTCGGCGCGATCAAGGCCGTTGATGATGCGGCGAGCCTGGCGGTAATCGCAGTGGTCTTCGTGAATAAAGCTGCTCAGTGACCGACCGGTAAACAGGCCCTGGCGCATGCCGAGACTGGCAATCCGGTAGCTGAGCGCATGCTCAAGCGCGAGTGCCGGATTACCTTCCAGATCAACCCTGAGCCGCTCGCCGAACTTGCGATAGTTGGCGCGCCCGGTAATCTGCACATAACCCCGGCCTTTGTAGCGCGGGCCATCACCGCTTCTGATATTGCCCAGATCCCGTCGGCCTTCATACTGCTGGCCGCTGGCAAATTCGGCAATGGGCTGCCACCGGTCTGCACATTCGTGTTTCACCGTCGCCAGCAGATAAGCGATGTGCCGCACATCAGTCAGCCCCGCATCCTGTTCGATGAAGCCGAGCAGTGTCTCGAACCCTTCAATCTGACTCTGAGTCAGAGTCGCGCTGAACAGTTCGCGATAACCGTTGAAAAAGGCCGGATGATTGAAATTCATGGACATCCTCCATACAGGCCGGATTGGCGCGTCAGGCTGCGATTCAGTAAATCTGGACGGGGCGGCTGGAGATTTCCGGCATCTGACAGGCCGTGAGAGCCAGCTTGAACGGGACCGGGCAACAGGCGACTTCCGCAATAAAGTGATAGAGGCCGCGTGGCAACCTGCCGCCAGGGATTCTGACGCTGATCGTCTCATCGGCGCTCAGCGTGCCGCTGCGCTGAGCGAGGTGCTCGCGCAAGTGGCCGTCAAAATTTCTGGCCAGGATCGTCGCCTGGTAAGTCATCTGTGTCTCGGGCGGAATTTTGAGTTGCGCCCAGTCGGGCCTGATGGCCAGATCGAACGAGTGGCTGTGGTTGACCAGCCGGGTGGCCTGCCCTGAATCGGCTTCAAGGACTTCAATCCGGGCGACTGGCTCCGGCAGTTCGGCGACGGTCGGCGGCAGGGCTTCAGCCGCTGCTTTGGTTGCGGGACTGAGCGGCGCCGACTGGCTGGCCGATGGCAGCCTGAGGCCGCTGCTGTCAGCAAAGAACCTGATCAGCCGGGTTTCATCCCACCCTTCCCAGCCGGCATCCTCGTTGCTTTTGACCTGCAGGACCCGGGTCCGGCGCACTTCGTCGTTTTCATCCAGAAAGAGATCCACCACAAAGCTGATGTCGCGCAAACCTGCGACTTCGGCGCGGCTCTGACTTCTTTCTGAATCTGCCGCTGCCAGGGCCTCAGCGTTTCCCGACTGCCTGGCCAGCACGAAAGCCTTCCTGATCCAGCCCTGACTGATGATTGATTCGACTGAGACATCCGGCAGGTGGCCCAGTATTTCAGCCAGCTCTTCGGGCGTCTGTGCAGCCAGTTGCGCGAAGGTGAGAATGCCTTCCTTATGCAACCTGCTTTCAACGACGCGGCTGATGCCGGAGATTCGTTTGAAGTTATCAGCCTGGGGAGGAGGACCTGATTTTGCGCGTGGATTTTTGCTGCTCATAGCTCACCTTTCAGAAAACCTGAATCATCGGGCCGGCCCTGAAATCAGCCGGTTCACGTGGCCTGACGGCCTGCGAGCGTGGTTGAAGAGGTGTTCCTGAACCGCGCCGCACTCCATCCCCGACGGCTCGTCCTGGGAACCAGACTCCGGTCAGTTTCAGGACGAACGGCTTCTGTGCGGTTGGCGCGCGGCGTCAGCGACACAGAAGCCGGATCTGTCAAGGCTCAGGTTATACGCCTGCGGTGCGGGCGGTGAGATTTACTCATCGCCCTGAACCCTGTCGGGATTACTAAACAGCATCAAAAACCTGAATCAGTGGCCCGTCCTCGAAACCGACGATTTCACGCGGCGTTCCTGCCGGGTTTTCATAGGTAATCACGGTCACCAGTTTGTATGTCCCTGCTGGCAGCGAAATAGAGGTGGTAATGGCGCTGTAGCTGGTCTGGCCGCCAACGACGGGAACCGCCACGGCAGGCAGAGATTCGCCTTCCGGGCCGGGACCCATTGATTCATGGTTGACCTTGACCTTCCAGACGCCGCCGAGGAAAGGCACGCCGCTGCCACCCAGTGTCCACGAGACATGGAAGTGGAACGGAGTACCGGCCTTGATAATCGTAGACGGCGCACTGCCGGCCAGTTCGTGAATGGCGTTGACCGTGATGTTGCCAGACAAAGTGAGCGGATTGGGAACCTGAAACATGTTCTTTCTCCTTTCAATGGAAGTTGATTGATCGAAGTTCTGCCGTCGCCGTCAGCCTCGTGTGGTGACAGTAATCGGCAGTTGTTAACTGGCTGATGCACTCCGGCCCCGCAGGCTG
>CAYWDW010000443.1:0-5230 GCA_964457105.1 uncultured Heliobacteriaceae bacterium | reverse complement strand
TCAAAACTTATGAGCAACTCGAAAAACGCGGCGAGCCGAATTTCAGGCAGTACAAACGCCGCGTGCTTGACGAAGCGATGTACGGCGCGGCAAAACCGCCCGGCGACGAACCGCCCGCTGACTCTGCGGCGCGGGATTCGCTGATTTCAGGCGACAACGCTTCAGCCGGTTCGCTGACAGCGAGCAGGCCCATGGTCTCCGGCTCAGGCAGCGGTTCCGGCGACGCGACAGGCGCACCGAAGCCCGGACTGAAGTTGCCGGTCGGCGTGATCGTCAGAAGCTGGCCTGATTCTGCAAAGCCTGAGCTGACCCGCGCCGGGAAGTGGCCGAACGTCGAAAAGGCCGGTTCGGTCGCAGGCTGAAAATCAATCACAGGCGGCGTTCGCAGGTCGGCTTCCGGCTGCGGCTTCAGTTCGATGACCTCGCCTGAATCTGCCTGAACCGGGACGGTCAGCGGCGCGGTTTCGTAGCCGGTGTGAAAATCAATGCCGGCCTGGCCTGCAACTGATGCGACAGCAGCTTCAGCCGATGAGGCCAGCGACGATTCGCTGGCAGGCACCGGAGGAGCGCCGTGCTGAATCAGTTCTCTGACGGTAGTGACGAGCGTCCGAATGGAATGAAACGGTTTGGTCAGGTGCCGGTCGGCTCTGACTTCGACGGCTCGTGCCTGGTCAAACGGCTCGAAGGCGTGAACAAGCAGCACGACCGGAATCCGGCACAGTTCCGGGCTGGATTTGATGAACTGACAAACCTCGTAACCGTCACGGCCCGGCATAAAGACATCGGCCATCACCAGATCAGGCTGCCAGTCCATCAACTGTTGCAGCGCCAGCTCACCGTTGCCGACGGCGACGACTTCAATGCCTTCGTCCAGGAAGGTCAGCTTGACGATCTTCTGCACCGTGATGCTGTCATCGGCGAGCAGTATTTTGTGTCCCATAAAGGAGTCTCCGAAACTTAATCGCTGCCAGCCTGAAGCCTGACGGACTGGCCGAAGTAATCTCATCAGCAATGAGATGTCGCAAGAGCCTGGGACTTGCGATCAGACTGAAAACCCGCCCGGATGTTGCGGGAAAGAACTGGCGAAAATTCCATCGCCGGAAGAGGATGACTTTTCGGTTGAGTTATCAGGAGCCTGCTGCATTTGACGGCTTAACCGGCACCGGATCAGGGCTGACCGTTCACTCGTGGCTGGTGACCGACTGCGGGACTGGCCGGGAGGTTAACATCAGCAAACAAAAGAAACAACAATAAAATCGGGTGAGCGAAGGGGGCCAAAAGCAACGCAGCCAGCGGTCAGACTCCGGCATTGCCGACTGACCACTGGCTGCTGTCTGCTGACCATCCGATTATTTGAAAATGCGTCCGAAAAATCCCTTCTTCGGTTTCTTCTTTTCTTCCTTCTTTTTGTCGGTGCTGGTGGTGGCCGGAGCTTCGTTGACCGTCCGGCTGCGGGTGGCTGATGCGTCACCCGGCGCTGCCGGGCCGCCGGGGCCGGTCGTCGCGCCCGGGGTATTTGCCGCCGGAGTCGGGGCGAGCACTGAACTGGCTTTGGTGGAAGTGATGCTGCCGCTGCCGACGGCTTCGGTTGGCTTCTGGAAGCTCTCGGCAGCCTGCTCTTCGGCTTTGCCGCCTTTCTTGAACAGCACTCCGTCCTTGTCAATCGGCAGGCCATTGCGTCCGAGGATCAGGCCCAGCCAGTCAGCCTTGCCGTAATGTTCAGGCGCGGGATCGTTGTTGGCAGTCACGGGCACCGGCTTGCCCAGTTTTTCCAGATAATCCCGGGCCTCTTTGGCGTGTTCGCTGTTGGGAATGTCGCGCACGAGCATCGAGAAATACTGTGCGGCATCTTCGGGTTGTTCCTGTTCGAGCAGCGCCTGGCCGAGCCGGAAGAGAACGCGGTCGCGGTAGGTAAAGAACGGATATTTGTCAACGATGTCACGGTAACGACTCTCAGCCGATTTGTAAGCCTTGCGCTGGTTGAAATAGAAATCGGCAATATCCATTTCGTGCAGGCCGAGAATCTGCTGCACCTTGCGCAGCCGGTCTTCAATGTCGGGTTTGAGCGGCGAGGCCTGGCAGCTTTGCCTGGACGCCTGCAACTGAAATTCGGCCTGTTTGCCCTTCGTCCAGTCGCGGTTGTAGGCGTTCATCTGACGCATATAGGCTTCGGCAATCTTGAGCTTGACCTCGCAGGCCAGCGGATGAGTCGGGAAATACTGCGCGAAATCCTTGTACCCGCCAATGGCTTGTTCAAGCTGGCTTGAGCCGCCTTCCAGATAGAACGAATCGGCGATGGCCAGCTTGGCCATCGGCAGCCATTCGCTGTCCGGGTAGGTTGTAATCACGACGTTGAAAAGCAGGCGGGATTCGTCATAGCGACCCTTGTCGAGCTTCTTTGCCGCATCTTCGTACAGTTCCTTGTCGCGGCCTGGAATTGCCCTGTTTTCATCCTTCACACGGTTCTTTGCCTTGTCACCACAGCCGACGGCCAGGATGACGAAAAAGGCAGTGAACAGCAACAGCAGCCTGTGAGAGTTGCGCTGACCAGAGCGATTAGCAAATGTCATAAGAAAAACTCCTCGGGAATGACGACTCAGACCTGAACGGACTGAGCGTCGCGGCTTGCAGCGTTTCCCCGCCGGGAAAGTTCGCGCACCGCCTGGGCCGGGTCCGGCGCGCCAAAAACGGCTGACCCGGCCACGAAAATTTCAGCGCCTGCGGCAGCCACTTCAGCCGCGTTGTCCGGGCCGATGCCGCCGTCAATTTCAATGCGTACCCGCCTGCCGCCACGATGACCGAAGCTGTCAAGCAGCGCGCGCAGACGACGCAGTTTGTCGAGCGATGACCGAATGAATTTCTGCCCGCCAAAGCCAGGGTTGACCGACATCAGCAGGACATAATCAATGTCATCAATGACCTCTTCAACATAAGCCAGCGGCGTGGCCGGATTGAGGACCAGACCGGCCTGGCATCCGGCCTGGCGAATGTAATTGAGCGTGCGATTCAGGTGGTAAGTTGTCTCAGGATGAACTGAAATCAGATTCGCGCCGGCTCTGGCAAATTCAGCAATGAAATTGTCCGGGCGCTCAATCATCAGGTGTGCGTCAATCGGGAGCCTGCTGGCCCGGCGCACCGCCTCGACGATGAACGGGCCGATGGTCAGGTTCGGCACGAAATGCCCATCCATCACGTCAACGTGAATGTATGCGGCTCCGCCACCTTCGACCAGGGCGATCTGCTCGCCGAGTCGCGTGAAATCTGCCGACAGAATTGAAGGGGCAATTTCAACCATGCTTCATACCGCTTCAACCGGGTGACGTGCCTCAGTCGCCAGGCTCAGTTGCCGGGCCGTGAATCCTTCTTTTCGGTCTTTTCAGGTTGGGTGTTGCCAGGCCTGACGCCATCCTTTCGGTCATCAGACTTTTTACTGTCAGGCGTGACTTTCGGTCTGGGCGCCCGTGACGCCGCCGGGGCAGGTGACGACCCGGCAGTTGCGTTTGCCGCTGTCGGCGAAGCCGCAGGCATCAGGCCGGAACTGACGATGACGCGCACGCTCTGACCGGTTTTGACGGTTATCCCGGCGCGCGGATCCTGCTCGCTGACCTTGTCTGCCGCGACCTTGTCGCTGGGAGCGCTGGTCGTCACCCGCATGCGCAGGCCCAGCCCTTCAAGTTCGCTGCGGGCTTCGTCCTGAGTTCTGCCAACCAGTTCCGGCACTTTGACCTCACGCCCGCCGTAGGCGAAATAGATCACCAGGCCGGCGCTGATAAAGAAAGCCGCCACCAGCGCGGCTATCGTCAGCAGACGTTTCAGAACAGTATTAAAGCCGATCCGGGAAGACAACCTGGAAAAACCTCCAGTGGTGATTTGAGACCGCAGTCTAGCATCATCTTCAGCAGGCTTTCAAATCAGCAGTCCGGCGCGGCGCGGCGCCGACTGATCCGGCCTGCCCGTTAATCTTCGTCGTGAATGGTCGTCAGTTTGACGATCTCGAAATTGCGCACTCCTGCCGGAGTCGTGACCCGCACTTCATCGCCTTCTTCCTTGTTGAGCAGGCTTTTGCCAATCGGGGATGAAGTTGAAATGAGACCCTGCTCGATGTCTGATTCTTCGGGCGTGACCAGCCGGTAAGTCACCTCGGCGTCACGGTCAATGTCGCGCAGCAGCAGCGTGGAGCCGTAAGAAGCGCGGTCGCGGGGCAGACGACTGAGATCAATGCTGGAAAGTTTGGCGAGTTGCTGCTGCAACTGTCTGACGCGCGCGCGCACGTAATCCTGCCGTTCGCGCGCCGATTTGTATTCAGCATTTTCTGACAAATCGCCCAGCGCGGCAGCCGTTCGCAGGGCGCGCGGCAGTTCGATGTTCAGTTCATACTCAAGCTGTTTCAGTTCGGCCAGAATCTTGTCCTTGCCTGTTAACAGTTCTTTCTCCTCACTCACAGCGTCAAATCCTTTCTCCCCACAAAAACTGATGACATGAAAAACGCGACTGCCGCAAACTCGTCGCATCAGCGAATCGAGGCTGCGGCAGGACGCAAAAGCTACCACAGATGCGGACCGGTGAAAAGCGGTGAATGATTCGTCAAAGCCACTCATCCAGCTCCGGCCCGGCCCGGATTTTTACAGTTTCAGTTTGTCAACCAGCTCCTGCACCGCTGCAGCGGATTTCTGCAAGGCCGCGCGCTCCTCGGTGGTCAGGTTGATCTGAATGATTTCCTCAACGCCGCCGGCGCCCAGCTTGACCGGCACGCCGACAAAGAGGCCGTTGATGCCGTATTCGCCTTCGAGGTAAACCGCGCACGGCAGAATGCGTTTCTTGTCCTTGATGATGCACTCGACCATCTCGACCGCCGAAGCCGACGGCGCGTAATAGGCCGAACCGGTCTTGAGCAGGCTGACGATTTCAGCGCCGCCGCTGGCCGTGCGGGCCACGATGGCGTCAACGCGCTCTTTGGGCAGCAGTTCGGTAATCGGAATGCCCGCCACTGTTGAATAACGCGGCAGCGGAACCATCGTGTCGCCGTGTCCGCCCAGCACGAAGGCGTTGACATCCTCAACCGAGACTTTCATCTCCTGGGCGATGAAGGTCCGCATGCGGGCTGAATCAAGCACCCCGGCCATGCCCAGCACGCGATGTTTCGGGAAGCCCGATTTTTTCCAGGCCACCTGCGTCATGGCATCAAGCGGATTTGAGACGACGATGATGATGCAGTTGGGTGAATACCTGG
>CAYWDW010000442.1:0-5239 GCA_964457105.1 uncultured Heliobacteriaceae bacterium | reverse complement strand
GCATCAGGCTCCCCGATCACTGGCGATTAGCGTGAAAGGGGAGATGCCTGATGTTTGATTATCTGATTGTCGGAGCCGGATACGCCGGCAGTGTGCTGGCTGAACGCCTGGCGCGTGAGGCCGGCAAAAAAGTGCTGATCGTGGACAAGCGGCCTCACATTGCGGGCAACGCTTACGATCATTACAACGACGCGGGCCTGCTGGTTCACCGCTACGGCCCGCACATCTTTCATACCAACTCGCGCGAAGTCTTTGATTATCTCTCGCGCTTTACCGGGTGGCGACAGTATGAACATCGCGTGCGCGCCAGTGTGGACGGGCAGTTGCTGCCGATTCCGATCAACCTGGACACGATCAACAGGCTCTACGGGCTGAGTCTGTCCTCGTTTCAGCTTGAGGATTTCTTTGCCTCGGTGGCCGAGAAAAAAGAGCAGATTCGCACGTCAGAAGATGTGATCGTCAGCAAGGTGGGCCGCGAACTTTACGAGAAGTTCTTTCGCAACTACACGCGCAAACAGTGGGGCCTCGATCCGTCAGAACTCGATGCCCAGGTCACGGCGCGGGTGCCGGTCAGAACGAACCGCGACGACCGTTATTTCACCGACACATACCAGGCGATGCCGCAGCACGGTTACACGCGAATGTTCGAGCAGATGCTCGATCACGCGAATATCAGAATCATGCTCAATACCGATTACCGCGAGATCGAGCGCGTCATCCCGTTCCGCGAAATGATTTATACCGGGCCGGTGGATGAATTCTTTGATTTCAGGTTCGGCAAGCTGCCGTATCGTTCGCTCGAGTTCAAACACGAAACGCTCGATCAGCAGGTCTGGCAACCGGCGCCGGTCGTCAATTATCCGAACGAACATGCCTACACACGCATCACCGAATTCAAGTATCTGACCGGGCAGGAGCACAAAAAAACAAGCGTGGTGTATGAATTTCCGCGCGCTGAGGGCGATCCGTACTATCCCGTTCCGAGACCGGAGAACACCGCGTTGTATAAGCAATATCAGATGCTCGCGGAAGCGACCCCTGGGGTGCATTTCGCCGGACGACTGGCGACCTACAAGTATTACAACCAGGATCAGGTCGTGGCGCAGGCGCTGACACTCTATAAAAAGATTACCGGCGCCAAGCCGACAGCGAAGTAGCTGAGTCTGCAATTCCAGTTATGGCACTGTTCAGAAGCTTCTTTCAGGCCGGCTTTGAAGGGGCCACCGGCTACAACCGGCACGGTGAGTGGATAGATCAGATTGCCGCCACCGGGCATGATCTGTGCGCCGATGAAGATTACCGTCGCCTGCGCGAGGCCGGTCTGCTGACCGTGCGGGAGGCGGTGCGCTGGCCGCTCGTTGAGCGCCACCGTCATTATGATTTCTCGTCATACGAGCCGTTCTTAGCGGCGAGCGCAAAGCACGGCCTCGAAGTTATTCACGATCTTTTTCATTTCGGCTTTCCCGATAATCTTGATTTGTTCTCGGCTGATTTTCCGAAGCGGTTTGCTGATTACTGCTTCGCGGCGGCTGATTACATTACGCGGCAGATGCCGGGCGTGTGTTATTTCACGCCGGTTAATGAGCCGTCGTTCTTTTCCTGGGCCGCAGGCGAAGTCGGACTGTTCGCCCCGCACGCAATCGGGCGCGGATGGGAACTGAAGGTGCGGCTGATTGAGGCCGCCCTTCAGGGCATCAATGCGATTCACGCTGTCAGCCCTGAAGCGCGAATCGTCAATGCTGATCCGCTCTGCCGCATGGCGCTGCCGCCGGCGCGACCGGAGGTGCAGCGCGAAGTGGAGTTTTTCAATTCCAGCGTGGTCTTTCAAAGCTGGGATCTGCTCAGCGGCAGACTGCTGCCGGAACTTGGCGGCAGCCCGCGCCACCTGGATATTGTCGGCATCAATTATTACTGGACGAATCAATGGGAATGGGGCCGCGCCGGGGTGCCGCTGGATCGCGCCGACCCGCGCCGCGCCCGGTTCAGTGAACTGCTTCGTGCGGTCTGGCAGCGCTACGGTCACGACCTGCTGGTCACGGAAACCAGTGAGCTGAATGAATCACGCCCGGTCTGGTTACGTGAACTGACCGGTGAAGTCAGCACGGTCCTGGCTGAAGGCCTGCGGTTACACGGCGTCTGTCTCTACCCGATTCTAGGCATGCCCGAATGGCACGCCCGCGACGAGTGGACACAGATGGGCCTGTGGGACCTGAAACGAAATCAGGAGCGGCTCGAACGGGTGTTGCACGAACCGATGATGGAAGCCCTGATCGAGGCGCAGTGGCTGGAGCAACACCAGGCCCGGTCCGCCATTCAGTAACGGCCCACTTCACCGCCGAGCGATTCCCATTCGGCCTGGATGCGCTGCGCTTCGTTTTCCGAGCGCGGATTGACGCGAATCAGAATTTCACCTGCGCGCATGCGCTGTTCATAACGATGAATGTCAGCCTGCGGCACGCTGGCACCCAGCAGCGCGCCAAGCAATCCTCCGGCAGTCGCGCCCAGGCCTGCGCCAGCCGCTGCCAGCGGGCCGATGACGACCAGGCCTGCGCCGGGCATGACAACTGAAACACCGATGGCGGCCATCGCGCCCAGCACAGCGCCGGCTGATCCCATAATGGTTGCGCCTTCGACGGCTTTGGTGTGGCCGGTGGTTTCGGACGAAGCGTCGAGCGGCGTGTCTGTCGGGAAGTAGCGGCTGCGCACTTCGTCCGTCATCACCACGCTGATTTCATCGCGGCTGTAACCCATGCTGAGCAGCGCGTGATAAGCCTGGTCAGCGACCGGGCCGACCTTGAATAACCCGGCCACTGGTTTGTGCATTTCATTGCTGGTCTGATTTTCCTGAGTCATTGAGTTCCTCATCTTGTTATTTGCCAGGATTCGGTTCCTTTGCTGCCTGCAAAGTCACGGCGAACTGCGGATTGTCTGAATGGAAACCAGCCGCAGTGTTGCCAGTCAGGACAACAGTACGTTTTGCAGACAAGGAGCAACGAAGCTGCGCGAGGCATCGGGCGCAGTGTCACTTCCCTTTCTGCTCGGCAGTCGGCGGCACCGCAGCCGGATCCTTCTGCACCGCCAGGATGTAAGCCTCCAGGCCTTCGGTCCTGCCGTCGTGCCGGTACTTCCACAATTGCTCAAGGTGTTCGCGCGCGGACTGCTGCATCGGCTGCGTCTGCGGCTGCGTGGCCAGCGCCACGACCCGCGCATAATCACCGATCATCCGGTCCACCAGCGCGTCAACCTGCGTGAGCAGCGCCTTGCCCTGCTCGCCGGTTTTTTCAGCGTCAGACAACGCATCGTACTGAGCTTTCACCTTTGCATACTGCCGCGTGTAAGTATCAGCGCGCAGCCAGTAATTATTGGGATCTTTCCAGCCCATGCCATCCTTGTTTCTGACTTCAATCGCCCTGGTCAGATAAGTCGCGGCCTGTTCAGGATCAGGATTGTCGCGGTGCAGCAGATCCCAGCCGAGAAACTGATTGAGCTGTGCCTGGGCGGCCTCGCGCAAGGCATTGTACTGCTCAGCCTGCCAGCCTTCGGGCGGCGTCGGACTGTTCAGCCGGTTGAGCGTCTGTTGAGCCGCAGCCCTGGCCCTTTCCAGATCCCTGAATGAACCGCTGATCGCGCCCCGGCTCATGGCAATTGCCAGTTGCGAAGTCACATACAACTGATCGGGCTGATCCTTCAGAATCCTTTCACCAGCGGCCAGCAGCGCGTCCAGCTTTGCGGCGTCAGGCGCCTTGTAATAATCGCTCAGCGCCTGGTGAAACTGCTCCAGCCGGCATTGTTCCAGCGTGCGACGCACATACTGTGCATACCTGCTGTGCGGGAACTTCGTCAGAAACTCCTGCGCCAGCGTGCAGGCGCTGGCGTCGTCCTTCTTTTTCACGGCGTTGTAATACTGCCGATAAAGTGTGCGTTCAGCCGCGCTCTGCTGCGCCGGTGATGATTGCGGCGACGATTGCGACGATTGCGCATAACCGGCAACGCCGAGCGCCACGCTCAGAAATGCGATCAGCGTGAATCCGTGTCTCTTCATAGCCTCCCCCTGTTTGAAAACCTCAGAACAGAGTCAAGAGCAACCTGCGCGCCATAAGTTCTCATTGAGGCGGCGGCGTGTGGTGTTGCGCAGTGAAACCGGAAAGTAAGCGGGTGAGCGGTCCGGCAGTCCAGGCAGCCTGCCACCCCGGCGAATTGCGCGCAGGCCGATGAATAAAGGCGACGGCGGATGTGGTGCAGACAGCCTGCTCCTGAATCAGACAAGCCGATGTATTTTTTACCTGATCGCAGGTAAGAAGTCCCTGGCAGCGCCGCGCACCAACCGACGCTCGACAGCAGAATCAACAGTTTGCAGGTGAGGCACGACAGTTGCGCCTGTAGCGTCAGGTGCGCTGGCAAAACACCGCGCCCGCAAGCTTTGATCGTAACTATTAACCGTACAGTTCAGCTTTGGGAGGCACAAGCAATATGAGAAGTTCCAGCACAAGCAACCTGCTGCTGGCTCTGATGGCAGGCCTGATTTTCGCTGCTCCGGCAATCGCGCAGGAACAGGCTCGAAACACAACTCAGTCAGCACAGAGCCGCGAACAAACCACAACTCAGGCTCCGAGCCATAACCATACTCAGGCGTCGCCGGATCAGACCGCGATGAATGATGCTCGCCTCAGGCAGGTGCCTGCGGGTGAAAAACTGAAAATCAACGGCATCATCGTCAGGCGCAACCCTGACAGCATTGTCATCCGTGACCAGAACGGCATGGATGTGATCGTCAATCTCAACAATGCAACCAAAGTCACCGAGCGCAAGAGCAACCCGTTTCGCCGCGCGAAGAATTATGAAACCACTTCGCTGCTGCGCGGGCTGCAGATTGAAGCTGAAGGACGCGGCAACAGTGCCGGCGCGCTGGTCGCCAACAAAATCAAATTCACCAATGATGAATACCAGGTGGCGCGTTCCATCGAATCGCGCGTGACGCCGGTTGAAGGCCGCGTGACCGAGACTGAAGGCCGCCTGACCTCAGCCGAACAGAACGCGCAGCGCCTGTCAGGGCAGATTGATGAACTCGGCCAGGTCACGACGAACCTGAAGGGGAACATCAAAGAAGCGCAGAACACTGCCGATCAGGCAATCGCAGGTGTCAACGCCACCAACGAGCGCATCTCCATGCTCGATGATTACGAAGCCACACAAAACACCTCGGTGAATTTCAAGGTTGGCAGCGCCGTGCTGTCACCGG
>CAYWDW010000441.1:0-5239 GCA_964457105.1 uncultured Heliobacteriaceae bacterium | reverse complement strand
GACGCCCTGCTCGTGATGAGCTGCGGCAGTGTCAGCGACCTGCTGCGCCAGCAGTTGAGCCGTGAGCAGCAAACAATTCAGCCAGCACAAGGCGGCGCGGCGTAAATTCATCGTTGTTCTCCCGCACAAAACAACTCAGCAATCAGAAAGGAACTCACACTGTGACCGGATTTTTTTATCAGCAGCGGTCGGGCCTGAGGCGCAATTTCAGTTGGCCGCGCTGACGGCTGAGAGGCGCAACGCATCGCGCACGCGCAGCAGATAATTGCCCTGTGGATTGTTGTCTGAAACCTTAATCGCGCTGTCGTAGGAAAAGAGAATGAAACCTCGCGCGCCGAGTTGTCGCTCGACGCTGATCCTGGCCAGCGTCCCCTGGACCGGCTGCTGCCACGCGCCAATGCCTGCCCAGACCTGCAACCCGTCGCGCACCGAAGCGGCCTTGACGGCCCCGGCAATCTGTCGGCTGAAAGCCTCTGTGTCAGTCGTGTAAGCCATCGGGCAGACGACATCGAGCAGCCCGCGCCGCAGCCACAGCTTCCAGTCCTGAAAGCGATGATTGTAAGCATCGTCGTCATTGGCCCACACCGCCGCTGAGACGATGACATTTGCCTTGCGCGCCTTGACGCCCGTGTAAATGCGCTCGACCGCATCAGTCACCTGATCGCGCTGAAACTGCGCGTACCGCTCCGGCCAGGCGCTGGCGTAAATCAGCGGATCGTCTTCAGCAAGTTTCGCCAGGCGCTCGCGTTCCTTTGTGTCCAGGCTCTTTTCCAGTTCGCTGCGAAAGCGTTCGAGCGACGTGCGGCTGTAATCAAACTGCGTGTTCGGATAGCGAATATAATCAAAGTGCATTCCGTCCACGTCGTAATGATCCAGAATGTCCATCCACACGCCGTAAAGCTGCTCTTTGACTGCCGGGTGCGCGGGCGAAAGATAGAGTCCTTCAAGTTCATCGGTGCTGCTTTGCGCGAGCGACAGGATGCGCTGAAAGTAGTTCGGCGCTTTCGGATTGCCTTTGTAAAGTTCAAAGCCGAGTTGTTTCGGCACGGCCAGCCATTCGGGATGCTTCCAGATCACGTGCGCCTGGGATTTCGGCAAATCCTTCGCATCCGCCACCAGAAATGCATTGATCCAGGCATGGACTTTCAGCCCGGCGGCATGTGCCTGCTGAATGGTCAGGCCGAGCGGATCGAAATTCTGATCCGTGCCTTCCAGCGCCATCGCGCGCGGTTCCCACCGCGACTGGTAATAAGCATCGCCGCGCCCGCGCACCTGCACCATCAGATCGGTCACTCCGGCCTCTTTCGCCCGCCGCACCATCTCCGTCACCGATTCCGGCGAAACCAGCGCCGTGCGCACCACCCACAACGCGCGCACTTCGCCCGGCGGCGCAGGCGCAATCACCAGCGACGCCGGCAGCGAGTTGGGCGCTGCCGCTTTCTGAATCGGCAGCACCGCGCTCAGCAGCAGTGCTGTGTAAGCAAGGACGATCAGCACAGAGCGTCTGAGCAGATTGGTCCATAAACTCCCTATGTGCATCGAAGAAAACCTCTGCCCGGCGGCAGTGTTACGAGCGTGAAGCTTGATAAGGCCGCCGACTGATGATGCCCGTCTCCGTCTGTTTGAAAGCGAGAGATAAATTACTCAAAGAGGGGATGGAAAACCAGATAATTTTTGCCCACTACAAATTTTCCTTGACACCCTTCCCGGAAGGGAATAGAAGGTGGCCACCGATTTTACATTAACAAAATGTCGCCGCTGCATAAGTCCTGACTCAGTCGGTTTTGCTGTTACTCAGCCTTTTACCTGAAAGGGGCCTCAGCATGAAGAACGATCAGCCATCTCGTCAGTTCTCACGCAGCCGGATTTTCACTTTGGTTATTGTCCTGCTTCTGGCTGCTGTATCCATCGCATTTGCCAGTGGAGTTGGAAGTATGACGAAAAAGTATTTTGGCCGCGCAAATGTCCAGGGGCCTTCCCCTGTTCCGGCTGGTGATATTCAGAATGAATGTCCAGGCATAAAGATTCTGAAAACCGAATCTGCTGAGTACGACGTCACGCTGCCCGCCGGGGGCAACTCAGCGGCTCTGCCAGCACAACCATTAAGGTTGCGCGATTATATGTTCGTCCTGAGAAACGACTCACCAGTTCCGCTGATTGTCGTCTCCTTCAGTAGTAATAATCCGGCGATAAGATCGAAAACCATTCGCTCGATCAACTACTATTCAAATCCGTTGCAGCCCGGGCAGGAGAGGATGGAATTCATCAGGGGAATCAGGATGCAGGACAGCGTGAGCTTAAGCATGGCTTTGTTCGCCGACTCTTCATTCGAGGGCGATCCGGCGATTGCCCATCAGTTCAACGAACGATTACAGGGAGAAAGAGAAAAGGCAGCGGCAGAGCTGGAAAATCTGAAATCACTGGCCCAGTTAAGCGATGATCAGATGCTCGCCGGAGTCAGATCGATGAGACAAAGACTGACCGAAGAACTGAAACAATACCCCATGGTCAGCCAGGTTGCTCAGGCGGGCGATGAACGTGAAGCGCGGCTGACAGCAGGCCGTAAGACTGTAATTGAGTTGTACATTCCCATGCTGACCACATTGCAACAACACCTGGAAACAGGGAATCACAGGCAAGCCAGAAGCCATCTGAATTCCCTGATTCTCACAATGGATAACAGATATTCTCATCTGAGGTAAAATTTGATGAACGCTTTGATCAGGAGTTCATCGAAGGAACCGGCCCCGCAGCAAGCTGCGAGGTATTCCACGATCTCCTATGCCTGAACGGGCATCGCCTGCCGGGAATAATCTGACTGTTACATCCCCTCCTGTCCGCCTTCACAAGGAATATTCAATAAAGCAGGTACTTCCGGCGAATGGCCTTGAAAGCATCAAGCTCAGTCTCCCACACCTGCCGCAGCGCCTTTGCTTCGGCGCCCATTTTGAAGGCGTCGTAAATTTTCTGACTCACCAGCAGCCGGTTGAATTTGTCCACCGCAAAATCCTTTGGATAAAGTCGGCGCAGTTGCACGGCCATTTCCAGCCCGGTGATGACCGGCTCGAAGCTGCGCCGGTCAGTAATAATGATGTTCACACCGCCGCATTCGGCATCTTTATGCACGCTCGCTTTCGGCGTGAAGCGCACAGGCACGAAACGCACGCCCGACAGGTTCGCCTGGTTCAGAGCTTCAGCCAGTTTGCGCCCGTCAATCCACGGCGCGCCGATCACTTCAAACGGCGTGTCTGTGCCGCGCCCGACTGAAACATTGGTCGGTTCGAGCAGGCACACGCCCGGATAGAGCGTCGCTTCGGTCAGGCTGCGCATGTTCGGTGAAGGGTTGACCCACACCAGACCCGTTTCATCAAACCACTCGCCGCGCCGCCAGTCTTCGATTCTGACAACCTGCAAATCGGCGTTGATGCCGCGCTCCCGGTTGAAAAGCTGCGCGAGTTCGCCAATGGTCATCCCGTGCCGGATCGGCAGCGGATGAAAAGCCACGAACGAAAGCTGATCGCGGTCAGCCACCGGCCCGGCCACATCCACGCCGTTGATCGGATTGACGCGATCCAGCACGACAAACCGAAGGTTGTGTTTCGCCGCCGCTTCCATCGCCAGGCCGAGCGTCGAAGGATAGGTATAAAACCGCGCGCCAATGTCCTGAATGTCAAAGACGAGCGTGTCAATGCCCTTGAGCATCTCCGCCGTCGGCTGCCGCGTTTCACCGTATAAACTGTAAATCGGCAGCCCTGTCTTTTCATCCGTCGAGTTGCCGACCTTTTCATCCATCACACCGCGCAGGCCGTGTTCCGGCGAAAAGAGCGCGACCAGCGTCACGTCCGGCGCCGCCTTGAGCAGATCAATCGTGCTGCGCCCTGCGCGGTCGCGCCCCGTGTGATTGGTGATCAAGCCAACACGGCGGCCTTTGAGCATTGAAAAATTGTCGCGGACCAAAACATCAATGCCGTTGAGCGCCTGTGTCTGAGCGGGGAGAAAGTATCGGGGCGGGGTCTGAATATCAGAGATCGGTTTTATGGCGACTCCATTCTGACGGGAAAAGACCGGAGCCGTGAGCGAGGCCGCCACAATCGAAGCCACGCGACCACGCAGACTGCCGACATCCGCAGGCTGTTTCGGATCAAGCTTCGGATGCACGCGGTTGCTCAGAAAAACAACGAATGTCTGCGTCATCGGATCAAGCCACAAACCAGTGCCGGTGAAGCCCGTATGCCCGAAACTGCCGACCGGAAACAGGTCGCCGCGATTGGCTGAATAGCCCGTAAAAATATCCCAGCCGATGCCGCGCGCATTGCCGTCACTTGCATTGCCGCCGCTCGGTCGCGCTTCGGTCATCCGCGCCACGCCGAGCGGACTCAGGATGCGCACGCCCTGGTATTCGCCGCCGCTCAGAATCATCTGGCAGTAAATCGCCAGATCGTCAGCCGTTGAAAACAGTCCGGCGTGTCCGGCGACACCGCCGAGCAGGTATGAACGCGGGTCGTGAACTTCGCCGCGCATCCAGTGTTCTTCGCCCGCGCTCTTTTCGCCGGTGCTTTCGACCAGGTTTCTGCCGCCGCGTTTCTCAGTCGGCGCGATGCGCGGTTGCAGGCTCGCCGCCGGTTTGAAGCCGGTGTCTTTCAGGCCGAGCGGGCGAAAGATGTTTTCAGCCGCGAACTGATCGAGCGGCTGACCGCTCACGCGCCGGACGAGTTCGCCGAGGACGATGTAATTCACGTCCGAATAAATAAACTTCGCTCCCGTTTCAGCAATCGGCGCCAGATGCCAGATATTTTCCAGCGCCTTCTCCGGCCCCTGCTGATAATCCTCAATCGCGTTGTCGGGCATCAGGCCGGAGCGATGCACGAGCAACTGCTCAACGGTAATGTTCTTTTTACCCGCGTCGGCGAATTCAGGAATGTAGCGCGCCACCGGATCGCCCAGTCTGACCAGGCCGCGCTCAACCAGAATCATCACCGAAGTCGCCGTCGCCACAACTTTGGTCAGCGAGGCGAGATCGAAAATCGTGTCGGGCGTCATCGCTTCAATGCCCGGTTCAAGCGCGCGATTGCCGTAAGCGCGCCGCCACACAACTCTGCCCTGGCGCCCGACCAGCACGACCGCGCCAGGCAGTTGCTTTCGGGCAATCTCGGCATTCACCGCCTGGTCAATGTAAGCAAGCTGGGCCGGTGACATGCCGACCGACGAAGGCGAAGCCGTCGGCAATGTGTTCGGCGTC
>CAYWDW010000440.1:4843-5240 GCA_964457105.1 uncultured Heliobacteriaceae bacterium | reverse complement strand
GCGAGGCCCCGCGATGCGCAATCACGAGCGGCAATTCCGGCTTTGAAATCTGATCCTTCAGCTTGAATGCTCCCTGTTGATAGTCAGTCCGGCCTTCAGATGAACGCGGTGAAAGATGGCTGCGATGGTATGCAAATGTGTGCGGGCTGGCAACCTGATAAGTCACCATCCGGTTAGTTTCATCATACTTTTGAAAGCCCGGTCACACAGCCCTGACTTACTCTGCCCGCGTCAGAAGCTGGCACTGATTTCGCCCCGCCCCGTTTCAGGTCAATTTGCAATTGCGTGTTCGAGACAGTAGCGCGAGCGGGTTGGGGCGCCCCCGCACCCCCGGGGCACCCGCGCACCCACGCGGACTGTGCCCCCGCCGCCAAAGCAAAAACGGAAAATCAAACCA
>CAYWDW010000440.1:0-4833 GCA_964457105.1 uncultured Heliobacteriaceae bacterium | reverse complement strand
GCAGTGGCGCTCGCTCACGCTCGCGTACTGTCCCCGGTACGCAATTGCACAGACGAAAGATCATCCGAAAGAGCCAGCCTGAACACTACCGAACAGAGATGCACCATCCTCATTTTTCAGCCTTCACCCCGCGCGCCCTGCGATTATGGCAGGCCCTCGTCATCATCGGTACCGGCAGCCTGTTGTTCAGTCTGACCGGATTGCCGCGCCTGGGGCCGTCGCAGTTCTGGCAATTCACCACGCTGACAATTGTCGCGCTGCTCAGCACGCGGCTGGCCTTTCTGATGCCTGGCGGCGTCGGAGTCGTGTCACCGGCTGATGCCTTCGTTTTTCTGATCGGCCTGTTTTTTGGCGCGCCGACGGCCACGCTGACCGGCGCTGCTTCCGGTTTCATCGCGGCGCGACAGTTGAAACGCCCGCTGACTGAAGCCGTCTTCAACGCCAGCGTGCAGGCCACGTCCACGCTCGCGGCCTTCACGACTTTTTACCATCTGCTCAGTCACGATCAGCTCATCAGGGTCACGAATCTTTTTCAGTATCAGAGCGCGCTCGGCGGCCTTGAATGGACGCTGCTCAGTTCAGCCGTCATGGTGCTGTCGTATTTTGTCCTCACTTCGGCGCTGACCGCGATCTTTCAGGGCTGGCAGCGGCAGCAGGCCGTCAGCGAACTGTGGGTTCATAATCATCTGTGGGCTTCGCTGCATATTTTTGTCAGCGGCTTTGCGGCGATTCTGGTCAGCCTGCTCGTGGAAAGCTACGGGCAGCTTTACATTCTGGCCATTGCGCCGATGGTGGCTGCCGGGTTTGCCACCTGCCGCACCTGGTTTGACAAGGTTGCAGCGTCGGCGCGGCACCTGACCGAAATGCAGCGGCTGCACCTGGCCATGGCGGAAGCCCTGGCGACGGCGATTGACGCGCGCGATCAGACGACGCATGAACACGTGCGCCGCGTGCAGGTTTATGCGACCACGCTGGGCCGTCATTTCAATCTGACCGACGCCGAAATTGAAGCGTTGCGCGCCGGCGCCCTGCTGCACGACATCGGCAAGCTCGCCGTGCCTGATTACATTCTCAACAAACCGGGCCGCCTGACTCCGGCTGAGTTCGAGAAGATGAAGGTTCACACGACTGTCGGCGCGCAGATTCTGGAGCGCGTCGGCTTTCCGTTTCCCGTTGCGCCAGCCGTGCGCTATCACCACGAAAGATGGGACGGCCAGGGCTACCCGGAAGGATTGAAGGGCGAAGCGATTCCGATTACGGCGCGCATTCTGAGCGTCGTGGATTGCTTTGATGCCGTGCGCGAAGATCGCCCTTATCATCGCGGCCTGTCGCGTGAACAGGCCTGCCACCTGCTGCTGAGTCGGCACGGCAAACATTATGATCCGCAGGTCGTGGACGCCTTTCTCGAACTGCTGCCGCAGATGGAATCTGAAATTGCCAGCGCCACGGGCGTGAGCGATCCTGAAGCAATTTATGCCGCGCAGCGCCGCGCGGCTGAACCGCCTGCCATGATTGATAATTGTGAATCGGCCTGGGCGGGCGATGACAGCGCGCCGTATCTCGCACAGATCAAATCGGCGCACAGTGAAATTTATGCACTCTATGAAATCGCCCGCACCTTCGGCAGCTCGCTCAATCTCGAAGACATCATGGCGATCTTCGTCAACAAGCTGCGCCACATCGTGCCGTTTGAGACGTGCGCCATTTTTCTGTGCGATGAGGATGACACGACCGCCAGAGTCGAACGCGCCGCCGGTGACAACGCCGAAGCGCTGACCGGACGACAGATTTATCACGGCGAAGGCGTCACGGGCTGGGTGCTGGCCGAACGACAGATGTTCTGCAATGCGGACCCGGCGCTCGATCTGAGAATGATGAATCTCGATCCGGGCGCATACCGGACGATGACGGCCTTTCCGCTCGTCAAGGACGGCGAACTGCTCGGCGCCATTTCGCTTTATTCATCGAGCATCGAACGACACACGAGCGACCACATCCGGCTGCTGGAAATGATTTCAGAGATTGCGGCTGATTCGTTTCACAATGCGCTGCACCACGCGACGACGACCGAATATGCATTGACCGATCCGCTGACGCGCCTGCCCAACGCCCGCGCGCTGCACCTGCAGTTCCGCAAGGAAGCCAACCGCGCCATCCGCGAAAGCCAGCCCTGCTGCGTGCTGATGATGGATCTCGACGGCTTCAAGGCCGTCAACGACACCTGGGGCCATCAGAGCGGTGATGAACTGCTCGGCTCAGTCAGTCACATCATTGCCGGCGAGATGCGCAGCTACGATTTTCTGGCGCGTTATGCCGGTGATGAATTCGTCGCCATCCTGCCCGGCATCACCGAAGACGCGCTTGAAGAACTGACCGGACGCATCGTGCAGGCCGTTGAATCATTCCGGCTGTCGGTGCGCGATGATCGCACGGTCGGCGTCGGCGTCAGCATCGGCGCGGCGCGTTACCCGGCAGAAGGCACGACGCTGGAACGCCTGCTCCGCATTGCCGACCGGCGCATGTATAAAAACAAAAGCATCCGCAAACAGGACTTCGTCATCGCCGCAGGCGAAACCGGCGCGCAGGTGCTGAGCCTGAACCTGCACACGCGCTGAGCAGCAGATCAAATCAGGCCGAATCGCCCGTTCCGTTTTCCAATGCGCGCCGGTTTGATTTAACCTGAGCGCATGGCCGCCGGTTATCAGTCACCCGCCACATCCAACCGCCGCGAGGAATTGTCCGAGCGGCTTGATTCATTTGCCGACCTGTCGCAATACACTTTCCGGCAACGGCTGATTATTCGCGCCGCCGGATGGCTGCTGTACTGGCTGATTCGCCTGATCGGCACGACCATGAAATTTGAAATCAGCGGCGGCGAACACGTCAGCGCCAGCGCACCGCAGGTCTTCTGCTTCTGGCACAACCGCATTCCCACAGCGACTTATTTCTGGCGGCGACGCGGCATCGTCGTGATGTCGAGCCGCAGCTTCGATTCTGAATATATTGCGCGCTTCATTCAGCGGTTCGGTTATGGCGCGGCGCGCGGCAGTTCGACGCGCGGCGGCAAAGCGGCGCTGATTCAGATGATTCGCGCCGTGCGCAGCGGTCGCAGCGCCGCCTTCACGGTGGACGGCCCGAAAGGCCCGCTTTATGCGGCCAAACCGGGCGCGCTGCTGCTGGCGGCCAAAACCGGAGCGGCGATTCTGCCCTTTTCAATTTCGCTTGATCGGTGCTGGCGACTGCCAAGCTGGGATCGCATCGAGATTCCGCAACCCTTCGCCCGCGCCGTCATTGTGATCGGCGCGCCCTTTCGCGTGCCTGACACTGAGGCAACCGAAGCCGCGCAGCAGCAGTTGCAGCGCGCGCTTGATGAACTGCGCGGCCTGAGCGACGAAAAAGTCAGGCGGCCTGCTTGACTCACTTCAGACGGCTCCCTAGAATGGCGGTTCGCCTGGCGACGCTTAGTGCTGACAGCAGAAGGAGTTTATCTTGCCGAACGAAGGATCTGTTGAGCGATCACAACCGGGCACCCGCCTCGAACCGGTGTCGCCGGGCCTGAGGGCGCTGGCAACCATTGCCGCGCTGGTGGTGCCCGGCCTGGGGCACATCGTGCTGGGCCGGATCGTGCGCGGCGCGATTATCTTTGTCGGCATTGCCGTGATGTTCCTGCTCGGATTCTGGATGAAAGGACATCTTTACAAACCGGAACCGGGCGAGTGGCTGACCTATCTGTTCACGCTTTGCAACCTGGGCATCGGAGTTCCCTACTTCGTTTTGTATGCGCTCAATTTCGGGTTTGAACTGACGAAGGGACAGCCGGCGGTTTTCACATACGAATACGGCAACACCTTTCTGCTGGTGTCAGGACTGCTCAATTACCTGGCGATGCTGGATGCCTTTGACATCGCGGTCGGGAGGAAGTCATGACGCATTTTCTGGCGCTCGTCCTGTTCAGCGCGCTCGTCGCGGTCGTCTTTGCGGCGCTCTCATCGGAGCATCACGACGCTCCGGCGCGCATAAAATATGGTGTGAAGGTGTTCGGCTCCTTTGTCCTCATCGGCCTTGCGATTGCGTGGGTGCTCTATCCGCTGCCGATTTAAGCCACGGCCCAGCCAGGCGGCCAGCAACCCCAGGACGAAGGAAGCATTCAGGTTTCTTTCGTCCTTTATTTTTTCACCGTGCAGCCACAGAAATTCACCCTGATGCTCGATTCGGTTCGCCGCCTGATGCGTCGCGGCGCGACGACACGCGCCATGAATGTGCTGCGCAAGGCGCGACCGGCTGATGTGGCGCAGGTGCTGCACGAACTGAACGACCTGGATCGGTATGCAGTCTTTGCCGCGCTGGTGCAGTCGGACAAGGAACTCTCTGCCGTCAGCCTCTCTGAACTCGGCCTCGAAGAAGGCGTCGAACTGCTGACTTCGCTTTCGCCCGAAGACATCGCGCAGGTCCTGCAGGAACTGCCCTCGGACGACGCCGCGCTCTTTATCGCTGAACTGCCCGAATCGCAGCGCGAGCGCCTGCTCGATCTGATGAAGGTCGAAGCCTCGACCGACGTGCAGGAACTGCTGCGGTTCGCTGAAAACACTGCCGGGCGCATCATGACGCCCGACGTTTTTGCGGTGAACGAAGACCTCACCGTGGGCGAAGCGATTGCACAGATTCAGAAAGCCAGCAGCGATGTTGAGCTGGTCTTTTATCTGTATGTCACCGATGACCGCAATCACCTGGTCGGCGTGACCAGTTTGCGCCGGTTGCTGCTCGTGCCGCCGACGACTCCGCTCAAAAAAATCATGAGCACGGATGTCATCAGCGTCCGCGCCCATACCGATC
>CAYWDW010000439.1:1847-5249 GCA_964457105.1 uncultured Heliobacteriaceae bacterium | reverse complement strand
AAGGCCTGGGACCATGAGCCCCCGTCCATTTCGTTCGGCAAACGGTCGGGCGTCTGCGCGTCGAAGGTTTCGTAGCGGTAAAGCTCCATCCCGTCTTCGGCTTTGGTGCGCGCGGAAATGGCGATGCGCGCGCGCGTGCCGCCGTGTTGCAGCGTCGTGCCTTCGGTGCTGACGAAATATTTGTTCACGCCTTCAGCCGTCAGCATGACGTTCGATTCGAGCAGGTCGGGATATTTATTGAACAGCGCCGACCAGTCTTTCAGTTTCTTTTCCCACGCGGCGCGTTCGCTGGCGGTGAAGTCGAGGCTGACGGTCGGCAGAATTGCGGTTTGCGGAGCCTCGCGCGACAAATCATCAGATTTGTCTTCTTCTTCGACCTTGATGGCCTGGCTGGCTTTGATCTGAATCAGGCGTTCGACGGCTGATTTGTAGCGGCGATCAGTCTCCATCCAGATCTGGCTGCGAATGGCGTTCGCGTCGTCTTCGATGGAGACGGGCACTGCCGCGCCGCCGCCGTAATAACCGCCGCCACCGCCGCCGCGATGCGTGTTATCAAGCTGGTAATCGCCCACCCGCACGTCAACGTCAAGCAGTCGCACCCTGCCGCCATCGCTGTTCTGCAGCGCGCCGCGCGTCGCTGTGACGACGTTGTACTGCGTTTCAGTGACGTTGTAAGAAATCAGATAAGGCGCCGGTTCGCCCTTCTGTTTCAGAATCTGCTGCGCGCGTCTGAGTTCATCCTGGAGCGCAGTCAGAACGATGCTTTTGCGTGATTGCTGGCTGGCGGCAGCCTGGGTCAGCAGCATGATGCCCGCGAGGGTAACTAACAATCGCCTGGGGAGGCGGGGGAGTGTTCTCATAAAAGCTCGGTTCTCCTCTCAGGGCCGGAACGTAACTTACCTGGCGGCTTGTGGGCAAGCAGAAAATTCTGAACCTCACGGCGACGGTGTTCCGCCGTCCCGGTTTGAGCTGGCCTTTCCCGGACCAGACCGGCGCTGGAATGATTCACTGATTTCCGAACCGGCTGATCAAATCATCCAGAGCTTCGGCCAGGACCTTGTCTCTGGTTCGCAGTTCCCGAAGCTGTTTGCGGGCACCGTCAAGATTGCCCGTCCAGAGATAAAGATTGCCGAGTTCCAGCCGCTCGACCGCCAGATTCGGACTGTCCTGGATCGCGCCTTCAAGTCTGCTGATGGCCTGCGACGCTTCTCCGAGTTTTACCTGCGCCAGGCCGAGGTAACGATAAGCCTCGGTATATTTGGGTCCCCAGTCTGTCACCGGGCGCAGTTCGACGGCATTGAATAAAGCGTCTCCGGCTTCTGACCATTGTTCCTTTCCGACGTAAGCCAGTCCGAGAACGTAATAATGATCGAAGCTCAGGCCGATGCGCAGGGCTTCTTTGGCGGTGGTGATTGCTGCGTCAAACCAGCCCAGCCGGTAATAAGCCTCGGCCAGATTGACCTGTGAACCAACGAGCGGATCAAGCCTGGCGGCTTTCTGAAAAGCTTCGGCGGCATCGAAGTATTTTTTCTCCTCCATCAATCGCTGGCCCAGCCGGTGCAATTCCAGCGCCTGCACTGTTGCTTCTGTTTTTGCTGCTGAGGCGCGCGGGGGCGGGTAATATTCATCTCTGGTTGCACTCACAAATTGCGCCGGGTCGTAGTCAGGCGCTTTCGGTTTATTCAGCATGCCGATAAAAAAGGCGATCATCAGGGTGATGACGAGCGGCTTGAGCGAAAATGATTTTGCCACCGCCTCCAGATCGCGTTCCGCCTGTGCGAGGGTGCGGCGCGCTTCGGTCAGCAGCGGGGCCAGGCGGCGGCGACTTTCGTCAATGTCACGTCCGAGGCGGCGCAGGAATGTGGCACCGTTGCTGAGTTCGTGTTCCAGCCGCAGCCGCAATTCATCCATTTCACGCTCGACTTTGAGGCGCGCCTGAGGCGGCACGTCCCGCGCCGGATCGAACACAAATTTCTCTTCCAGCCCCTGCCGCCATCTGAGCAGCCTTTTGGTGAGCGGGCTGTCAATGCCCAGCCTTTCCAGATTCGTTTCGGAAACATCAGCCGCCGTCTCGACGCCGTAAGTAAGCAGCGTGGTTTTGACTCGCGGTTTAATGTCCTGAATGTCAGCTTCGGCAATGGCGAACTGATCGAGAAATTCGCCCAGCCGCGCGGCGCACGTCTGCGATTCCAGTTCTTTGAGATGCCATTCTCTGATTGGCGTCAGGTTTTCCCAGGCTTCCCGGCGGTTTTGCAATTCGCTCAGGCCAACCAGAAAGCGATTGCTGCCGGCTTCGCCAAGCCACTGCTGCTCAAGCTGGCGAAAGGCAGTGTCGGCCTGCTCCTTTAAGGCGTGAATCCTGAAAGCCGCAGGCTCCTGCGGCACCTGCTGGCTTTGAAAAATCGTCTGCATCGGCGGCGCAGCGGGATCTGCTTTCGAGATTTTGTTCGCCAGCGTGCCAGCCAGCCACAGCAGCACCAGCGCCAGCGGCAGGTTTGTCGCCAGCCCGATGATGAATCCGCAGACGGCGGCAAAGACCAGCGCCAGCCAGCGCCTGCTCGCGCGCCTGCGCGCAATTTCAAGCGCCTCCGGTGAAGGCTTCAGTTTATCCAGCGAGTGATCGGGCGGCAGCAGCGGCGCAGGCGGGGCCGGAACGCTTTCAATCTGCCGCCAGATTTCATCCAGCCGAAAGTTCTGCCCCGGCTGCCCCGGCTTGCCGAGCGCGAAATTGAAGAGCCGGATGCGGGCGCGCGCTTCGATGTCGCACCAGGGACAATTCGCCAGCTTCTGAAAGTAATGATGCCCGCTGTGCTGACTGCATTTTTTGAGCGCGCGGCTGAAGTTTTCGAGCGGTTCAAGCCATTCACGCGGCGGCGGGCGTTCGACGGTCAGAAAGGCGCGGCGAAAGAGTTCAGCGATTTCATCAGGAATGGCCGCGAGCGAAAGCGTGCCCGGCGGCGGCTGCATCTGCCTTTGAGCGGCATCAGCGCCCCACGCAAAACGCCGTTCGCTGATCGAGCGTTCCAGCGGCATCTCGCCCGCGCCGGTGTACCGGCCCGAAAACGGATGTCGGCCCATAAACAGAAGCTGAAAGATCACGACCGCCAGCCCGAAACAATCGTGCATCGGCGTGCGGTCAACGGCGCGCAAGGCCACGCCCTGCAATTCGGGCGGCGTGTATTCAGCAAAGCCGCCTTCGCAGCGAAACGTCCGGCCACCATCGGCCACCTGAAAGCTGTCACAATCGAGCAGGTGAATCGTCGCCTGGCGCGTGACCAGAATGTTTTTTGGATTGACATCGCCAATCACGAAGCCGTGTTCGTGCATCACCGCCACCGCCCGCGCAATGTTGGTGGCGACGTGAATCAGGAAGGCCCACGAAGCGTCAGGGAATTTCAGCAA
>CAYWDW010000439.1:0-1747 GCA_964457105.1 uncultured Heliobacteriaceae bacterium | reverse complement strand
GAGATACGCGGCCAGCGCGGCTGAAAGTTCCGCTGAATAACCGGCGGGCCGGGGCCGCAGCCACGCAAAGAGTGGCGCAAAAAAAGGCGAGTGCGCCGACTGCAAACGATAATCCAGCACCAGATTCTGAAGGCCATCGGTAAAGAGCGCGACTTCATTCACTGCGCCCGCCTTCAGTTCACAGAAGACTTTGTCAGCCGCATCGGCATCAGTCAGAAAGTTGGTCGTGTTGGCATACTCGCCCTGCTGCGGCCAGCAGACGCAACTGTAAAGGTCATCATCGGCGGGGCGTGATTCAACCATAGCGCCGTCACCAAGCTGAAAATACGCTGCGCACTCAGCGCCGATGACGGCGGCAAGCAGCGTGCAGGCAAAATCCTGCGGCTTCAGGCCGTCAATGACGGCGAGGTCGCTGACGTGGCGCTGAAATTTTTCAATCCAGTCGGCCATGAATCCATCGGCGATCTGCGGCCAGTCGCCGTGACTGCTGAAATGCGCTTTCACTTCGGCGGCGAATAAGTCGCACGCCAGCCCTGAGCCGACGTGCGCCCGTGCCGCGCTGCCTGCGCCATCAGATGCAACGGCTATCAGAATTTCATCGCCCCGCGCATCACAAATGATTTCAGCGCGGCACGCATCCTGAACCGGCACGGATGTTCTGACGTGCGCCGTCCCGGCGACCGAGGCAAAGCCGTACTTCCACATAGTGTCAGATTGAAGCCCAGCCATCAGGCGTGGCCGGATTTTTCAGCGGAACATCGTCGCCCGGTTTCGAGCGCGACACATTGCTGAGCGAAGACGAAAGCCACATAAACATCTCCTGAAAGCGCAACCCGTCGAGCCGGAGCGGCTGACGCAGCGAAATACGGCTGAGAATGTCGAAGTTCGCGCCTTCAACGCCGACGGCAAAAAACGCAAACGATTTCGCCTGCTCACCTGCGCGCACCGTTTCAGCCGCGCGCTGCCAGTGGTCCGTCGGTTCGCCGTCGCTGATCAGAAAGATCCAGGGCCGGTAATACGAAATGCCGTTCTGTCGGTAAGCCGCCTTGCGTTCGCTGACCAGCTCAATCGCCCGCTCAATCGCCGTGCCCATCGGCGTATCGCCTTCAGCCGTGAGCCTGGGCGGATGAAACAGGTCAGGCGTCTGAAAGTCAGTCAGCCGTTTGACCGGCCCGAAAGTGACCAGCGAAACCTCAACCCGCTTGACCGCCAGTTCATCGGCCATCAACTGATTTCTGAACGCGACGAGTCCCGCATTGAGTTCATCAATCGGCCTGACCGTGCGCACGGGCAATGCATTGCTGAGCAGCTTCTGCACCGGCGTCAGCGTCTGCGAGACCTTGCGCTCATCATTCATCGAACCCGAAGTGTCAAGCAGCAGCACACACGGGCAGCGCGGCTCCGGGTTGTCCACAAATTCAGGATCGGGAAAAGGCACCTGGTCAGGCAGTTCTTTCACGACAGCTTCTCCTTCGGACTGCAAGGGGCACTCGGCTGAGGAATTTTGCCGCTGCAGATTGAACAACAGACCGGCGGGTTCAGCAAGGCAGCGCCGTTTTTCCCGCCCGCCGCTGGCACGACTCTGCCGGATTGAAGCAAAGCGGAAACAGTCACCTGCTGACGGCACCAGGCAATGTCAGCCAGGTGATCTGTGTTTCACCGCATCATTCAGACTCAGGCTGGTGGTCGGTCAGGAAAAGAGCGGCAGCGTCACAGGCCGGGCTTTTTCATCAGCCTCTTTTCTGGT
>CAYWDW010000438.1:0-5258 GCA_964457105.1 uncultured Heliobacteriaceae bacterium | reverse complement strand
TCGGGACGGATGGTGTCATCCTGAGCGCAGCGAAGGAGCGAGCAGTACCAGAGTCAGGATTTCTTTGTCACCAGCCTGCACGGGGAATGCGCCTGGATTTACCCTTTGCGCGAATGGGAAGCGATTGAGCAGCGGCTGGCGCTGCTGCCTTCGCTGCATCCGACGCGGTGCAAGTATCTGGATCGCACCAACTATTACGGCCAGGTGCAGCAGTGCGATCCGCAGGGGCGCGTCCTCATTCATCAGCCGCTGCGGGCGGCGGCGGAACTGCTGGATGAAGTGACGGTGCTGGGCCATCTGACTTATCTGGAAGTCTGGAGCCTTGATCGTTTCAGGGCCAGACTGACCGCACAGCCCTTTACGCTGGAAGATGAGACCGCTTTGTCGAACCTGGGGATTTGAAGAAGCACGACATCGTTCGCGGCTGTCTCCGGCGAAAGCTGAAAGGCCATGCAGATTCACCGTCCGGTTATGCTCGCTGAGGCGCTCGGGTTTCTGGCCGCGTCACCGGCGGAAACGAGTGGAAGTGAATCGTCTGCCGAACGGTTATTTGTGGATGCGACGCTTGGCCTGGGCGGGCACACGGAAGCGATTCTGCAAGCCTCGCCGCGCAATCGCGTGATCGGGTTTGACCGCGATGCCGAAGCGATGGAACTGGCGAAGGGCAGGCTTGCACCATTTGCCGGACGGTTTGAGGCTGTTCACACCGATTACCGCGAGATCAGGCAGGTGCTCATTGACAGGGGAATCACCTCGGTAGCGGGCGTGCTGGCCGACCTGGGAATTTCGTCCCTGCAACTCGACACGCCGGAGCGCGGTTTCAGTTTCAGGTCAGGCGAAGGCCGCGACGACGCGCCGCTTGATATGCGGATGGATCGTTCACAGGTGCTGACTGCCGCGACGCTGGTCAACGGGTTGAGCGAGCGCGAACTGGCCGACCTCATCTTTGAATACGGCGAAGAACCGGCCTCGCGGCGCATTGCGCGCCGGATTGTGGCCAGCCGGGCCGAGTCTCCGATCACGACCACCGCGCAACTGGCCGAGCTGGTCGTCAAAGCCATCCGCCCCCCGAAAGGTCGCTGGCGCATTCATCCGGCGACCCGCACGTTTCAGGCGCTGCGCATAGCAGTCAATCGTGAACTTGACAACCTGGAAAGATTCATCGCCGAGGCCGTTGACCTGCTCGAAACGGGCGGGCGGCTGGTGGTGATTACCTTTCACTCGCTTGAGGATCGCCTCGTCAAGCGGGCTTTGAAATTTCAGTCCGGCCAGTGTCTCTGTCCCCCGGCCCTGCCGGATTGTCAGTGTGGAACGGTGCGGCGTGTCGAACTCCTCACGCGCAGGGCGGTTCAGCCAGACGCCGCAGAAATTGCAGCAAACCCGCGTGCCCGCAGCGCGAAACTGCGGGCCTGTCAGAAACTGTAAGCCATAACGTCCGAAGTCCCGTTCCCGGTCAGCAACGCACCCCCGCAAGTGCCCGAACTCAGGAAGGAGTCCTCAGATGATTACTTACCATCGTCCCGCCATTCAGAATGGGCAGATTGCCAGGCGTCCGCGGCGGGTTGCGCCCGCGGCAATTCCGGCCTCGCCGCGCGTGCGTCGGAACTTCCATACGGACACACAGGTCAGCGGTCTGACCAGCGCACGCACAGAGTCGCGTTCAGCCGCCATGCCCGCGCTGATTATCTGCGGGCTGCTGCTCGCTGCGGGATTTGTGTACGGGCTGTCACAGCATTTCACCGCCGCCGAAGCCCTGCGCAATCGCGTGCAACTGCGAACCGAACTTGAACAGGCGCGCACCGAACAGCGCAGCCTTGAAATCAGCGACGAGCAGGAACGCAGCCCGGCGCAGCTTGAGCGGCGGCTCAATGGTGACGAACTCGTTCCGGTCAGCTTCGATCAGTCAGTTCGTCACGTGGCCAGCCGCGAGACAGCAAAGAAAGTGAAAACACAGGACCGCGCCAGATAACCGGCACGCAGTGATGTTCAGGAAACATGCGGAGGCGACAGCGATGAAAACGAAAAATAAAGGAAAGCGGGGCAACGGAGTTCGCCTGCTGTGGCTGGCTGCATTTTTCGTTTTCTGGATGATCGCCATCGTCTGGAAGCTGGCGTGGCTGCAGGTGACGCGGCACGAGCATTACAGCGCCCGCGCTGAAAACCAGCGCACCGACAGCGTGCAGATCAGCCCGTTGCGCGGTCAGATCACTGATCGCAATGGCCAGAGCCTCAGCGAGAGTAATCTGACCGAATCGCTGTTTGTCTCGAAGCGTGAGATCAGCGATCCTGAAAAAATCTCACGCACACTCGCGCCGCTGCTGGGCCTGAACGAGGGCGAACTGATGCAGAAACTGACCAGCCCGACCGGCGGCTCGTTCTGGCTGCGGCGCAAGCTCGATCACGAAAACGCGAAAGTCATCAGTGCCGCCATCACGCAGAACAAACTGAGCGGCGTGCATTTCGTGCAGGAGCCGCAGCGTTATTACCCGCACAAATCGCTGGCCGCGCACCTGCTCGGCTTCGTCAACATTGATGAAGAAGGGCAGGCCGGCGTCGAACTCGTGCAGGATAAAAACCTGCGCGGCAAACCCGGTCGCGCCATCTTTGAAACCGATGGCCGCCGCCAGCCGGTCAATTTTCAGGACGTTCCGGCGGTGGACGGCCCGCGCCTGGAAACAACCATTGATGCGGCCTTGCAGCACCAGGTCGAAACGATCATCGAACGCGCACGCAACACGACCAAAGCCCAAAGCATCAGCGCCATCGTGCTGGACCCGCAAACGGGTGAAATCATCGCGCTCGCCAATGCGCCCGACTTTGATCCCAACGTGCGCCCGAAAGGCAGCAGCAACGAGGAAGCAAAGAAAGCCGAGGACACTCTTCGCCGCAACCGCGCCATCACTGATGTTTATGAACCCGGTTCGGTGTTCAAGATCGTGACCTATTCAGCCGTGATTGAAGAAGGGCTGGTCAAACCTGACGACAAGGTTGACTGCCAGGGCGGGCAGATCACGATTTATAAACGCACGATCAGAGATTCGCACCTCGGCACCGGCGTCGTCACGGTGGCCGACGCGCTGGCCAAATCATCGAATGTCGGCGCGATCAAGATGGCGCAGAAACTCGGCGCGGAGCGGCTGGAGAAATATGCCCGGCGGTTCGGCTTCGGCCAGAAGACAAAAGTTGATCTGCCCGGCGAAGTCAGAGGACTGCTCAATCCGCTGAAGGAATGGAGCGGCACTTCATACGCTTCGATTGCGATGGGCCACGAAGTCGGCGTGACCGCGTTGCAGACGGTGACCGCGATGGCCACGATTGCCAACGGCGGCGTGCGCGTGCAACCGCACGTGGTCCGTCGCGTGGTGGCCGCAGATGGTCGCGTGATCTTTGAGACAAAACCCGAAACGCAGCGCGTCATCAGCGCACAGACGGCGCGCACCATGACCGGCATGCTTGAGGAGGTCGTCACGCGCGGCACCGCGACGAGAATCCGTCTGGCTGGTTACAAAGTCGCAGGCAAGACCGGCACCGCAGAAAAGGTGCTTAAGGGCGGCGGTTATTCAAAATCAAAATTCGTGGCGTCCTTCGCCGGTTTCATTCCGGCGACGAACCCGCGCTTTGCGATCATCGTCGTGATTGATGACCCCGTCGGATTGCACCAGGGCGGGCAGGTCGCCGCGCCGGTCTTTGCTGAGATTGCTGAAGCCGCCATCGCCGCTTATCTGGTCAAACCCGACAGCGGAGAGTTTCAGCAGCAGATGGCCGCCGTGCAGGAACAGGCCCGCACCGAAGCGAAGGCTGAACCGAAATCAGAAACCGCAAAATCAACTGCCACGCCCGCGCCGTTGCCAAAGAAAACTGCCGCTCAACCGTCGCCCACAGTCGCCGTGGCAGCAAAGAAACCGGAAGCGAAAAGCGCCAGGCCAAAAGCTGAAGTGGCAGTCGCCGCAACTCCGCCGCGCCTGGTGAAGACATCGCTTTCAGCGAACGCAAACGGCACGATGCCTGACCTGCGCGGCAGCAGCCTGCGCGCGGCGACGCAGGCCTGTGCCCGGCTTGAGCTGAAACTGAAAGTGGCTGGTTCAGGATCTGTGGCGCGACAGTTCCCCGCGCCCGGCGCGCGCGTCAAACCGGGCGAAGTCTGTCAGGTCGAATTGCAGTGATTGAAAGTACCGCATGGTGACACTCGATGAGATTGCAGCAGCCATCAGCGCGCAGGCGAGCGGCGCCGGGCTGGAGGCGGTGGTCGCAACTGCGGGTTCGGCTGTCACACACGATTCACGCCGCGTGGTGCCGGGGGGCATTTTCGTTGCCATTACAGGCGCACACACCGATGGCAACAACTTCGTCCAGGAAGCCATGAAGCGCGGCGCGCTGGCTGTGATTTCCGAGAAAGCACGGCCAGCAGATTTTACGGGTGGCTGGTTGCAGGTCGCTGATGCGCGCGCGGCGCTGGCTCAGGCCGCCGCCGCCGTTCACGGTCATCCGTCGCACAAGCTGAAGCTCGTCGGCATTACCGGGACGAATGGCAAAACGACAACGGCGCATCTGGTCGAATCAATCTTTCGCGCCGCCGGCGAAGTCCCCGCGATGATGGGCACGATCAGTTACCGCATCGGCAATGAGCAGGTGAACGCTGAATTCACGACGCCCGAAGCTTCTGAAATTCAGGACTTCCTGCGCCGCGCGGTTGAGGCCGGGTCACGCTATGCCGTCATGGAAGTTTCATCGCACGCGATTGATCTGCGCCGCGTTGAAGGTTTGAGATTCGAGGTCGCAGCCTTCACCAACCTGACGCAGGATCACCTCGATTATCACCACACGATGGGCGAATACTTCGCCGTCAAGCGCAGGCTCTTTGAAGGACGCATCGGCAGTTCGTTTGAGCCGCCCGCGCATTCGGTCATCAATCTTGACGACCCGCGCGGCGCAGAATTGAAAGCCCTCGGCGGCGCTACTGCGCTGACTTACGCGCTCGAAGCTGAAGCCGACATCACGACCGAAGCGCGTAATTTCGGGCTTGAAGGATTGCAGTTCACGGCGCGCACGCCGCAGGGCGAGCTTGAAATCAAATCGTCGCTCACGGGTCGCCCGCACGCTTACAACTGTCTGTGCGCGGCTGGCATTGGCCTTGCACTTGGCTTTGATTCTGAAACGATTGCGCGCGGCATCACTGACTGCAGACTGGTTTCAGGACGATTTGAACGGGCGAGCAGTGCCGCTGATGACATCACTGTCATCGTTGATTACGCGCACAC
>CAYWDW010000437.1:0-5294 GCA_964457105.1 uncultured Heliobacteriaceae bacterium | reverse complement strand
GGCGATCAGACATTGCTTAATTGCAGATTGCAGATTGCAGATTGCAGATTTGAAATTCAGGAGTGATTGATAGCAATTGGTGAATCTCTATCGTTCAATCTGCAATCTGCAATCTGCAATCTGCAATCTGCAATCTGCAATCTGCAATCTCAAATCTCAAATCTCAAATCTCCAATTCTACAGGTTCAGCACCGGCAGTTCGCGCCGCCGCGTTTCATTGAGCACGGGCAGTGCGGTGTTGTTTTTCAGTTCATCCGGGATGTGTTCGTGGGCGTGATAACTCGACCGCACGAGCGGCCCCGATTCAACGTAGCGAAAGCCCAGCTCCAGTCCGAGGCGTTTGAATTCAGCGAACTCTTCCGGCGTGTAAAACTTTTCGACCGGCAACCGCTTCGCCGCCGGTTGCAGATACTGCCCGATGGTCAGAATGTCGCAATCCACGCGGCGCAGGTCGCACATCGTTTCAATGATCTCTTCAGTCGTTTCGCCGAGGCCGACCATCACGCCCGATTTGGTCAGCATCTGCGGCGCGTGTTCATCGCGGAACCTCGCGGCCCGCTCCAGCAGCAGCATCGTCCACTCACGGTATTTCGCCTGCGGGCGCACCCGCCGATAAAGGCGCGGCACGGTTTCAGTGTTGTGATTGAGTACATCAGGCCGCGCGGCAAAGACCGCATCCATCGCCGCCGTGTTGCCTTCAAAATCAGGAATCAGCACTTCGACCTTGGTCGCCGGATTGAGCGCGCGCACGGCATTGATTGTCGCCACCCAGTGCGCCGCCGCGCCGTCCGGCAGGTCATCACGATTGACGCCGGTGATGACTGCGTGTTTGACGTTCATTTTTTTCACGGCTTCGGCGACGTGAAGCGGTTCGGCTGCATCAAGCGAAACCGGCGCGCCTTTGCTCACCGCGCAGAATCCGCACCGCCGCGTGCAGACCTCACCCGCAATCATGAACGTCGCCGTGCCGTGCGACCAGCATTCATAAATGTTCGGGCAGCGCGCTTCCTGACACACCGTGTGCAGGCTCAGATCGTTCATCAGCCGCTGAATGTTTTTGTATTCGCCGCCGGTATTGAGGCGAATCTTCAGCCATTCGGGTTTGGGAACAGACTGCTTCTTGTTAGAATGCATAACGAACTTTTTGTGTGACTGCTCAGCCCTCCGGTAGTGGTGACAGGGGCTGGCCAGCAAAAACACTGCTCAAAGCCGCCAACACATTGCGGCCTTGCTTTTTGATAGTTGAGATGTAACCGCGAATCCGGCAGAACATCTGCGCGCCGCCACTTGAGCGGAAGCAGCCCGAAACCTTCTGCTGGACTTTGACCATCCGCAGATCACGCTCGGCCTGGTTGTTGTCGAACGGGACGGCGAAGTCGGACATAAAGGCGAGCGTCTCCCCTTTCCGTTGCGACAACCGGTCGAGCAGGTTTTTCTCCTTGCTTTGTTTGGGCCGCCCGCGCTTGCCCTCGGGCGGAGGGGGCTGGTTCTCTGGCAGCCTGAGGCCTGCGGCGATCAGTCGGTCATAGATCCGCTCGAAGCGCCGCTGTTGCGCTTTCGGGAGCGCCGTGGCCCCGCGCTCGCTGGCTTGCTCGACAGCCTGCTTGATCTCGACGAGCAAGTCTTTCATCCCTTCGGCCCAGGCTTGCCCCATTTGCTCGTGCACGAAGGTCAGTTCACGCAGGTGGTGGGCATTGCACAGCCTGTGAGCGCAGCCGTAGCGGAAATAGGGCGACCAGGCGTCGTGAATCGCGCGACCGGTGAATTCCGGCAGGATGCCGATCTCCCTGGTCGCTTCCGCCCCACGCCTGGTGTGCGAACCGTAGTGAGTCAACAGCGGCGTACTGGCGACATGCAACCATTCGCGGCGCCCGGCGATGGAGAGTCCGGTCTCGTCGAAATTGGCGACCGCCGCTTGCGTGATCGCCGCTTTGATCTCTGCGGCAGGCTTCTCCAGGCCGTCCGCGCATTCGTTGAGAGCGGCGAAGATTGTGCCTTCGGCAATGCTTTGACCGAACAGATCGCCCATCATTTCGCAGGTCCGCTGCCACGGCAGGAGATGGTATTGGACAAAATAGATCGCGAGCGACTTGAGGTTCGGACCGTACTGCACGCCCGGCGCGACTCCGGCTGGAAACTCTCCGCAGTTGAGGGTCCCGCAGCGCGGACAGACTTGCTTCAGGAGCCGGTGTTCAGTCACGTCGAGTTTCATTGGCGGCAGATCGAAGACCTGTCGCCGATCATCGGTCTCCTGCCCTGCCGCATCGCTCAGACTCTGGCCGCAGTCGTGGCAGGCGCTGGCGCTGTGCACGACGATGTGATCCGGCGTCGGACTGGCTTTGAGCGTTGTGCCGGGATGTCCTTGCTGTGCGCCCGGCTTCTTGCCGCTTCGGGTGCGGGATGATTTTGGGCGCTGCGCTGGCGTATTGCTGGATGGCGGTTTGCTGCTGTTGCGGGAATTAAGCGCGAGGCGATCCTGCAACTCTTTGACTTGAGCGCGCAGTTCCTCGACCTGCTGTTGAAATGTCGCGACGAGCCCTTCGACCAGCGCAAGCACTGCGTCCGGGCCTTGATCATAAGTGGTTTTGATCTCTTCGCGACTCAACATGCTTTCTTTTTACACCAACTTTTTTCGCTTGTCCGTCTGCCTGCGTGCAGACAGGGCTGAGCAGTCACCTTTTTGTATTATTTATTGACGTTCAGGCCGGTCAGTCCACAAATGGGCAAACTGAACCTCAATAACACGACTACCGTTACACACTATTGCGAAATCAATTAATCATCCCATCCCCCTGAAAAGGGTATCAGATATTTTGTGTATGACTTTAGTGAACTCTTCACATACAGTAACGGGGTTTCCAGTTACACAAAGTATCTGATACCCTCGACTTGGTGGGGGATCCTTATTCCTTACAGTTAAGCCATGAACGAACAATCATATAGTGACAACACTGACCACTTCATTAGCAGATCACTTCCTCTTAAAAGCTGTCAACCCCGTGTCCTTGTCACAGTCTCAGGTGGTGTCGCTTATGTATACGCAACCGAAGGTGTTGAGGTACTGGTCGTTGATTTCGACAATGTGCAGGACGCTGTTATTCCGATTGAGTATCAATCTCTTCGTGAGATTCCTTTTTGACCGCCCTGAGTCAAACAACAAAAGTTTGACTATTTTTGTAAACCTCATACTCATATTGTCTTACAAGAGTCCCGTAAGTTAGAAACTTTACTCGCTCTTTAAATTCGTCAAATGGTCTGCGATTCATCTTCTGCTCAAACTCTGCCTGCCGATGTTCGTTTGCCACAATGACCATACGAGCATGAAAATCCTGTAAATCTTGAAACTTCAAAAGGGAATTTTGAATATCAGTAGAGTGCTCTATTTCAAAAAAGCTGTTCGGCATCAATCGCCCGTTAAACCATAACACATCAACTGTCTCACTTCTCTTTACAAAATAATCGTAGCTAAATGACGGGATTGTCTGAAGCGACCTCATCTCTTTGAGAGGTCTGTCAACAAACAAACGATTTTTATCTTGATTTGGCACATATGTAGAAAATTCCCGCAAGTTACCAATTATAACAACCAACCCTTGATAGTATGAATGTGTTTGCTGTGCGGCTTCAGTCGTCTGTTGTTTTGTTTTGGAATACTCTGACAGAGACAGTCTGGTTTGATAAGAGCGTAATGCCCAAAGGCCAGGGCGTACTTTAAATATTTCAGGCCGTACTTGAACTATTCTTCGAATAGAGGCGAAAGGAGTTTTTGTTTCCCACTTGCAATCTCCAATCTTCATTACTTCACAATAAAGCTCTGCAAGAGTAGCCTGGCCTCCAAGCTTTTCGAGTGTATTAATAACTGCTTCGTATTGCTTCATGACCAGAAGGGGTCTTTAATTATATGCCCTAATTCAAATCAAATACCTTAATGCAGCTTCACCGCCGCCGCCGCTTCGACCGGCGCGACCACTTCATTGCCCTTGTCGTTGAACTCGCCTTCCCACCTTGCCACGACGGCTGTTGCCAGGCAGTTACCAACGACATTCGTGGCGGTGCGCGCCATATCCATCAGTTCATCCACGCCGAGGATGACGGCGATGCCTTCGAGCGGCAGGCCGAACTGCGCGAGCGTTCCGGCCAGAATGACCAGCGAAGCGCGCGGCACGGCGGCGATGCCCTTGGTTGAAAGCATCAGCGTCAGCAGAATCAGCAACTGCTGTCCGAGCGTCAGCGGATGATTTGAAGCCTGTGCGACGAAGACTGCGGCGAGCGACAAATAGAGCGTCGAGCCGTCCAGATTGAAACTGTAACCCATCGGCAGCACGAAGCTGACGATGCGGCGCGGCACGCCGAGGCGTTCCATGTTTTCCATCGCCTTCGGAAAGGCCGATTCGCTCGAAGTTGTCGTGAAGGCCAGCAGCGCCGGTTCCTTCACCAGACGGATGAAGCGCCGGATCGGCAGGCGAATGAGCAGCGCGACCAGGCCGAGCACAACGATGATGAAGACCGCGAGCGCGCCATAAAGCGTCAGAATCATCAGCGCCAGATTTTTCAGCACGCCAGGCCCCTTGCTGCCGACCGTCACCGCCATGGCCGCGCCAACGCCCCACGGCGCAAAGGTCATGACGTAATTGGTGAATTTGAACATCGCCTCAGAGAGCGATTCGCAGAAGGCAATCATCGGGCGGCCCTTTTCACCGGTAGCCGAAATGGCGACTGCAAAGATCAGGCTGAAGACGACAATCTGCAACACATCGTTTTCGGCCATTGATTTGAGCAGGCTGGTCGGAAAGATGTTGACGATGTGATCCTGCGGCGACATTTTGCCCGCGCGCGCGGCAATCTCTTTGGCTTCGGCGCTCTGTTCCTGCGGCAGGTTGACGCCCTCGCCAGGCTTCGTCAGGTTGACCGCGCCGAGGCCGATGAACAGCGCCAGCGTGGTGACGATTTCAAAATAGATCAGCGCCTTCAGGCCGATGCGCCCGACTTCCCTGATGCTGCCCGCGCCCGCAATCCCGACCACGAGCGTTGAAAAGATCAGCGGCGCAATGATGACCTTGATCAGACTCAGAAAGATGCGACTCAGCACGCGCACCCACTGAATCGCCTGCTCCTTGTGGACGGGGTCGGCATCCAGCCGGTGAATCAGCAGGCCGACAATGACGCCGATGGCCAGGCCAATAAAAATCTGAGTGGTCAGGGAGATTTTGATTTTACGAGCCATGAAAGGTGCAGGGGTTAGTGATCAGTGAATCTCAAATCTCAAATCTGAAATTTGAATTCATCCGTCGCGG
>CAYWDW010000436.1:0-5306 GCA_964457105.1 uncultured Heliobacteriaceae bacterium | reverse complement strand
GGCTCGACGCCGGCGGGCAAGCTCACGCGCAAGAAGAACCTGGCCGAGATCATGGGACAGGCGGCGCTGCGGTGAAAGTTCCGCGCCGCGTGTCAGCACGGCAGGCGTGAGCGGTTCAATCTGGATGCGTAGCGCCTGGGCCAGCGCCGTCACTTGCTGGTGTTCTGTCAGATGGTCGAGCAGTTCGGGATGCTTCTTGAGTTTGGCGAGCAAGCCTTGTGGAGGCAGATTATGGAGTCGCACGATTTCTGCGAGCATTACTTTGTGGGTGGCTTCGGCCAGTGCGCCCGCCGAAGTCACTCCTGCGACTGCCCCAGTGCCGATCCGCGCGAGCAGGTGCAGACAATCATCGGAAAGCGGCGGCGTATTCACCAGGTGGTAGTAAAAGATGGTGGCATCCAGAAAGCACGTCATACCGTCAGGAATGTCCTGGAGCAATTGCGGCATGGCTTACATCCCTGACAGATCAAATTCGTGGCTGTCGCCAATTTCGTGCGCGAAGCGTGGCTCAATCTGGATGCGGTGTTGCCGCTGCTGCTCAAGCAGTTGGGCGATGTTTTCCTCCGGGCTGACCGGCTCCACCGTCAAGCGCACGCGCTCCTGTTCTTTCAGTTGCAGCAATGGCGTCAGCGGCTTCAAGACTCCGGCTTCATAAACAGCTTCGACAATAAAGCTCATGATGACAACTCCTTTGCGCAGGCATTCTAAGGCAACTTCTGCCAGACAGAAAGGACACTGTCAGCGAACCAGCGAACTCGGACTGCAATTGTCGGCGGAAGACAAACGCGCGCTGATCGTGTTTCTCAGGACGTTGTAAAGAGAGCGCAAAGGGGGCCGTACCCAACCAGCAAGATGAAACTCCGACTGCCTCATCCCTTTGTCCTCCTGCTCGGCGCGGTCGCTGTCGCGGCCCTGCTCACGTGGATTATTCCGGCAGGCGAATATCAACGACGCAAAGACGACGCGACCGGACGAGAGGTCGTTGTGGCGGGAACGTATGCGCGTGTGGCCGCGGCTCCGGTGGGATTGAAAGCCGCGTTGCTCGCCGTGCCACGCGGTATCATCGCGGGCGCGGACGTTATCCTCACCATCCTGTTCGTGGGTGGCGCGTTTGCATTTTTGGAAGCGACGGGCGCACTGGGGCGGCTGGTGGGAATGCTGGTCGGGCGTACGCGGCGACCACGAACCATCGTCATTGCTGTCAGTCTGGCCTTCGCCACGCTTGGCGCGCTGGAAAACATGCAGGAGGAAATCATCGCGCTCGCCGCAGTGCTGGTGCTGCTGAGTCGCGGACTGGGTTTCGGCAGCATCACCGCGCTGGCGATGAGTGTCGGAGCCGCAGCCGTCGGCGCTGCGTTTGGCCCGACGAATCCGTTCCAGACGGGCATTGCGCTGCGCTTTGCTGAAATGCCGCCGATGACAATCCCCGTGATTCGCTTCGGTCTGTTGCTTGCCGCTGTCACGGTGTGGATTGCGTGGACGCTGGCGATGGCGTCGCGCGACGATGTGCGTTCTTCAGCCGCGCCCTTGCCAACCGATGTGCGCGCAACGAAGCGTGACGGGCTGTTGCTCGCGCTTGTCATCGTCCCGTTTCTTCCTTACGTCATCGGCGTGCTGCGCTTCGACTGGGGATTCAACGAACTCTCAGCGTTGTTTCTCATGGTGGGATTCGCTGTTGGGCTTGCCTCCGGGCGCGACCTCACAACGACCACCAAAGACTTCATCAAAGGGATGGAAACCATGCTGGGCGCGGCGTTATTTGTAGGCGTCGCACGTGCCATCAGCGTCGTCCTCACGGACGGCCATGTGATTGACACGATTGTTTACGGACTGGCAACCCCGCTGGCGCACCTTCCCGGCAAAGCGGCGGCGTTGCTGATGATTCCCATGCACGCTGCGCTGCACGTCCCGGTGTCGTCCGTCAGCGGGCAGGCGGTGCTCACCATGCCAATTATGGCTCCGCTGTCTGACCTGCTCGGTATTTCGCGCGACGCGGCAGTGATCGCGTTTCAGACCGGCGGGGGCCTGATGGATTTGATTACGCCCACGAACGGCGCGCTGCTCGCCGTGCTGCTCGCGGCTCAGGTGGACTATGGGCGCTGGCTGCGCTTTGCGATTCCGGGCGCGTTGCTGGTGGCGATCGTTGGGGCGATTGGGGTCCTGCTGGCGGCATAGCCCTCGGCAAAAGGGCGCGCTGTGACTGGAGCGACGACTTTGTTATGAAAACCACCATTCGATTGATACTGCTTGCAGGTTTCCTTTGCGCTGGCTTGTCTGTGAGCGCACAACAGCCAGTTCTTAACTACACGCTTGCCATCAATCCCGCCGACACTTCGTCCGTGCAGATCACGATGCGCGTGCGCAATCTGCCGCAGGTGTTTCATCTGGCGATGGTGAGCCACTTCCTCGTGGATGACGGATACTGGCGCTTTGTCGAAGACCTGCAAATCTCGCCAGGGACAATTGTGCGCCAGCAGGATGGGCTGTGGCGCGTGACGGGCGCGGGCCAGGACGCGACAGTGCGCTACAAAGTCAGGGCGAATGAGAAGGGCGCGTTTCGCGTTGTGCGCAAACCTTTTCTGACGCCCACCGGCGGAATGGTTGGCGCGCTGCATCACTTCCTGTACGTCGTCGAAGCCACGCAGACACCTGCACACGTGATGCTGCAATTGCCGCCGGATTGGAACATCGCCACGTCGCTTGCGCCGACGTCTGACCCGCGCACGTTCTTTGCCCGCAACGCCAAAGAGCTTTCGGATTCGCCGATTCTTGTGGGCAGGCTGCGCGAGTCGCGCTTTCAGGTGGAGCAGGTTCCCGTTCGCGTCGCGTACTGGCCGCTGCCGGAGGCACAGCCGTTTGACGAAAAGCCGCTGGTGGACGGCTTGCAACGCATCGTGCAGCAGGCGGCGAATCTTTTTGGCGGGCTGCCGTGGCGCGAGTATGTGTTTCAGGTGCGCGATGGCACGGATGTCGAAGGCTTTGAGCATACGGACTGCACAACCATCGGCGTGCCGAGCAAGGATTTGGCCGCCGGACGCAGCCCCGATTACGTGATGATCGCGCACGAATTCTTTCACACCTGGAACATCATGCGAATTCACTCGGCGGACTACAAAGGCGTCAGTTATAAACCCGTGCAGCTTTCGGGGCTGTGGGTGAGCGAAGGCTTTACCGTGTACTTTGCCGATTTGCTTGTGCGACGAGCCGGGTTGCCGACACCTTCTCCCACCCGCCTCGCCTATCTGGAAGAGTTGATCGAATGGTATCTCTCCAATCCCGAAAACGCGCGTTACTCCGCCGAACAAAACAGTCGCGGCGCATTCAGACCGCCGCCTGGCGACGCGCACCCGGATCGTTACGTGCTGTGGGAACAGAGCGAACTGATGGCGGCGCTGCTTGATCTCAACCTGCGCGCCGCAACGAACGGCGAGCGTTCGCTTGATGATCTGATGCGCGCGTTGTATGCCGAATTTCCGGGTGCGCGCGGCTTCACTACGACAGACATTGAACGCCTCGCCAGCAAAGTGAGCGGACGCAATCTCAAGCCGTTCTTTGAGGCCGCTGTCCGACGCGCCGGCAAGCTGGATGTGGCGCGCTACCTCGCAATGGCTGGCCTGCAAATGGAAATGAAGACGATCAAAGCCACTGCGCCCGATGGCGCGCTGAAGCCTGACGCGCGCGTTTATGCTGTATTGCCGAATAGCGAAAGCAGGCTGCGGCTGTATCTGACGCATCCTCGCAGCGTGTGGCTCCGCGCCGGGTTGCGCAACGGCGATCAGCTTGTCAGCGTGAATGGCGCAGCCGTGGAAACAGAAGGCGAGTTCAATGATCTGCTCAACGCGCTGCACGTTGGGGATCGCGTGAAGCTGGAAGTCAGGCGGGCGGGCAGGCTGCGCCAAATCATGGTAGATGTGGCGTCATACGATTGGCCTGACGTGAAGCTTGTACAAAATCCTGCGGCCAGCCAGCGCCAACAGGCCATTCTGATGAATTGGAAGGCTGGGCAATAGATCGGATTGCCCGTGCCTGTCTGGATAGCCACAGAGAACACAGAGAGCGCCGCAGGCTGATGAATCCACTCTGTGACCTCTGTGCGCTCTGTGGCTCATCCGTAAGCTGATCTGAAAATGAAGCGCATTTCTCGTCGCGCCAGCGACGAGTGAATTCAGCCGTCGCTGACGCGACGCGGCAATCAAATCATCGCTCACCGCAGCTTGAAATCCACGGCTAAGAGCGTGTCCGCCCGCCCCACGTCGCGCGCTCGTGTCAGTAGCCCGACCGTGAGGGAGGGCCTGGCTGCGAAATCCAGGCCCTCCCTCACGGTCGGGCTACTGACACTAACTAACGCCTTTGCTGCACGCTCTAAAGTACGCCGCCGTGCGGCGGCGAAGAAGTTGCTCGATTACGAAAACCTATGTTCCGACGCTTATCTTTTCTCGCCTCATTGCTCTTGCTGACGGTATTTGCCGCGCAGGCGCAAACGGTCCTGACCGCTGACCAGTTGCAAAACGGCCAGGCCGTCGAACTCGACAAGCTCGGCTGGAAGTATTCGCCCGACGATGATCCGCGCTTTGCCGATCCGCAGTTTGATGATCGTGCGTGGGTGACGCTCGCAACTTCAGCCAGGCCCGAAGACAGCGGCAGTTGGCGCGGCCTCGGCTGGTTTCGTTTGCATCTGCGTGTTGCGCCGGAACTGGCGAATGTGGCCTTGAATCTGGAAATGGCGCAGCTCGGCGCGTCGGAGGTTTACGTCAATGGTAAGTTGCTTCGGCGGTTTGGCGTCGTCGGCAAAACGCTGGCGGAAGAGACAGGATTCAATCCGAACGCGCTGCCGCTGGGCATCGTGCTGCAAGCCGGAATACCTCAAGTCATTGCTGTGCGGTATTCAAATCAGCAGGCGGCAGATTTGCATTCATTTCTGACGTGGCAGTTGCTTCAGAGCGGGCAAAACGCGAACGGGATTGCCGACATTGGCTTTTATAGCCGAATCAGGGAGATTAGCGCATCTGCCAGCAGGCAGGCTGCAGGCTATGGGAACTGGCCTTTTCCGTTTGGCTACCTCGCGTTTGAAGCAGCGTTTTTTTTCGCCTTCGCTGTTCTCCATCTGCTTTTGTTCGCCTTCTTCTCAAGACAGCGCAGCAATCTTTTCTACGGCCTGGTTTTGCTGGGCGTTGGACTCAACGACAGCTTCAATATCTATTACCTTTGGGGGCACTATGGATGGCCGGGCTCGGAATCGCATTTATATTTATCCGGTGATGAGCAAACCCCGGTTCTTCTTCTCATTCTTCAGCCTTTGCCTGTGC
>CAYWDW010000435.1:0-5310 GCA_964457105.1 uncultured Heliobacteriaceae bacterium | reverse complement strand
GCCCAATCGTGAAGCGCGAAGCAACCACAAATTCCTGTTCCCTGCCCGATCCGTCATGCCAGACAAGGATGAGTTCAGATGACATAAGAAAGCTTGCGTGCAGGGAACAGTCCGCTTCGTTGAGGCCGCCGGTCATTGTTGCTTGACGACCAGCAGCGTCAGATCATCTTCCTGGTCCGCGCCGCCCGTCCAGTCCCTGACCGCCTGTAAAATCAGCCGCTCGATTTCAGCCGCGGCAAGATGCGCGGAGCGGGTGACGATTGCGGCCAGCCGGTCATCACCGAATTCCTCGCCCTGCGGGTTGTGCGCTTCAATCACGCCGTCCGTGCAGGCAACCAGCACATCGCCGCGATGCAGTGTCAGTTCCGCTTCATCATAAGTGATGCCGCCAAACAGGCCGAGCACCGTGCCGCCGCAATCAAGCCGCTCAATCAGCGAGGCGCTGTCCGCGCGCCACAGCAGCGGCGCGTTGTGCCCGGCATTCGTGTAACGCAGCGTGGCTGATCGTTCATCAATCTCGGCATAAAACATCGTCACGTAGCGCGCCTCAGCCGTTGAATTTTCAATCTGCCGGTTGACCCGTTCGACAATCTGCCCGATGCGCTGACGCGGCGGCGCCCACTCATCATTGAAGTTCGGCGCTTCCGCCGGTTCATTCGCCGCAGCCGCCAGGCGGCGCTGCTGCTGATAAAAATCGAGCGAAGCCTGGGCCTGGCCGCGCAGGCTGGCCTGCAGGTTCGACATCAGCAGCGCCGCCGACATCCCTTTGCCGCAGACATCGGCAATCACAAGTCCGACCACGCCCGGCGCCAGGTCGAGAAAGTCATAATAATCGCCGCTGACGGCGCGCGCCGGAATGCAGATGCCCGGCGAAATATCGAGCGTGGCGGTCGTCGGCACCGTGCGCGGAAAGAGGCGCGACTGCACTTCAGCGGCAATTTTCATCTCCTGATCGAGCTTCTGCTTTTCCGCTGAAACGCGCAGCAGTTCGCGCACCGAGCGGGTCATCTGATTGAACGAAACTGCCAGTTCGCTCAACTGATCGGTGCCCGCAATCGGAATGTCGTGTTCGAGGTCGCCCGCTTCAACGCGGCGCGTGCCGAGGTATAGTTGATGCACGGCGCTCGTCACCGTGCGCGTCAGCCACGCGGCTGAGATCACCGCGAGCGAGGCAATCAGCAGAAAGATCAACGCCAGCCCCGTGATTACCGTCAGCAGCGCATTGCCGATTTCGCTCGACTGCCGCACCTGGCGAATGCGTTCCAGAATCCGGTTTGGCTGCAAAAAGGCCGAATCAACGAACAGCGCGAAGCCTTCCGTGCGCTGGCCCGTCTGCCACCTCGTCATCTGCATCGGCACCGGAAAGCCTGGCTGTTCGCCCGTCGTCACTTCAGTGCCTTCGGTTGAAACCCGCACTGAAAGGTCGCCGCCGCCTGAGGCATTGCGCGGCAGCGGCCTCACCGTCAAACCGGTCGTGTGGCTGAGATGTGCGCACAATTCCTGCCCGATGGGATAGCGCATCTCGAAAATCAGCGGCACCGCTTCACCTGTCGCGCCACCCGGCTGATTAAGCGCACGCGCACTGCCGGTGATGACGTGCCGGGCAAAGACCTGCCCGCTGTTTTCAATGACCAGGCCGTGAAATTCGGGCATCGCGCTGAGCCAGTCCGGCAGGTGCGGGGCCAGCGGTGAAAACTGTTCGCGGTTCGCCGCCCGGTCAGCTTCCGACATCCGGCTTTCACCGGTCACTTCGATGGCCGCCTGAGCGCCGCGCTGCACGCGAATCGTGATGCCGGGAAAGATTGGTGAGAGCGCATCAGCGCGTTCCTTCAGTTCACGGCGCAACTGATCGGGACTGGAACTGTTGAGTTCCCGGCTGATGGCCTGCGCGGCGGCCTGCGACTGTTTGAGATAACCATCAATCTGCCGCGTCACGCGGCTCAGTCCCGCCTGCAGTTCAACTGCCAGCCCGATGCAGCCGAGCAGTAATAACAACAACGTCAGCGGCAGCACGCCAATCAGGAAGTAAGTAATAATCAGCCGCTGCCGCAACCGCCACATCACCGCGCGCAAACCGCGCCGCGTCTGCGTCACGACAACGTAAGCGAGCGGAATCAGCGCCAGCACCGAGGCCACATCGAAGAACCATTTCAACCCGCGACTGCCGAGCAGCGTGCTGGTCTCATCATTCGACAGCGTCCAGTCCGTCAGCCAGACCAGCACTCCGGCCAGCAGCGCCCAGCCCATCGGGGTGGCGGGTTTGAGATTCTGAAGCAGGTGACGAAACCAGGATTTGTGTGCAGCGCGTGCGGGCATAATTTCATCTGAGGCCGGGTTCCCAGGTCAACGGATACGACCTGCCGCGCGGGTGAGTTGCTTAAAAAGCGGGTGGCGCGCAACCATCAGCCGGTTCAGCTATCCAGCAGCTCAACTATCCAGCTCAAATTTCGGATAGAGCGTGTCAATGAGGTCGCGGTATTGTGTCTCGACGAACCTGCGGCGCACCTTGAGCGTCGGCGTCAGTTCGCCGCCTTCGATGGTGAATTCCCGGTCGAGCAGGGCAATCTTTTTGATCTTTTCATACGGTGCGAGGTCGCGTGTCACTTCGTCAACCTTCTTTTTGAAAAACTCGACGATACGCGGATGCCGCACCAGTTCGCTTTTATCTTTCAGATTGAGCGCGAGCGATTCAGCGTAGGCGCGCAGCCCGTCAAAGCTCGGCACAATCAGCGCCGCCGGATACTTGCGCTGATTGCCGATGACGATGACCTGTTCGACCAGCGGAATGCCGCGAATCAGATTTTCGATCATCTGCGGCGCGATGTATTTGCCGAGGCTCGTCTTGATCAGATCCTTCTTGCGGTCGGTAATGCGGATGAAACCTTCATCGTCAATCGTGGCAATGTCGCCGGTGTGAAACCAGATGCCGTCATCGTGGTGCGCCAGCGCCTGTTCGGTCTCTTCGGCGTTTTTGTAATAGCCCTGCATGACAATATCGCCCTGCACGAGCAGTTCGCCGTCCCCGGCGGTTTTGACTTTAATGCCGGGAATGGCCGGACCAATCGTCCCGAAGCGATTGTCATTCAGATGATTGACTGAGACCACCGGCGAGGTTTCAGTCAGCCCGTAACCCTGCAAAATCGTGATGCCCGCGCCGGCAAAGGCGAGCGCAATTTCAGTCGGCAGGGCCGCGCCGCCCGAGACAAAAAAGCGCAGCCGCCCGCCCACCGCTGCTCGCCATTTGGTGAACACCAGCCGGTCATAAAGCCGGTGCTGCAACCTGAGCGTCAGCGGCACCGGACGGCGCTGATCGCGCAGCAGGGCCACTTCGCGCCCGACTTTCATGGCGCGCTGAAACACCTTCTGCTGCGTCGGAGTTCCTTCCGCCGCGCGCTTGTTGATCGTCGCCAGAATGCGCTCAAACAGCCGCGGCACGGCGGTGACGACGGTCGGCTGCACTTCCTTAATATCTTCGGCCACATATTCGACGCCGCGCGCAAAGCTGACCTGCACGCCGAGGTACATAAAAATATAGAGCACCGTCCGCTCAAAAACATGCGCGAGCGGCAGAAAGCTGAGCGCGTGATCTTCCGCTGTAATGCTGAAGACGTCAGCCGCGCGCAGCGCGTCAAAGGTCAGATTGCGATGCGTCAGCATGACGCCTTTCGGCTCGCCGGTCGTCCCCGAAGTGTAAATGATGGTCGCCAGGTCATCCGGCTGTGCCTGGGTGGTCAGTTGCTGATAAAGCTGCGGCTGCCGGGTGCGCTCCTCAGCGCCGAGCCGTTCAAGTTCAGCCAGCGTCATCACGGCCTTGCTCTCTTCCTTCAGCGTCTCAAAGATGACCAGCCTGGGCGCGTCGCTTTTGAGCGCATCGAGCGCGGGCTGAATGCGTCTGAGCTGCTTCTGAGTTGAGATCAGCAGGACGCGCGCGCCGCTGTTGCCGAGAATGAAGCCGACCTGATCCACCGCCTGGGTTGGATAGATGGGAACATTGATGGCACCGCCGGCCAGGATGGCGTAATCAGCAATGCTCCATTCCGGGCTGCTTTCGGCCAGCAGCGCCACACGGTCGCCAGGTTGAATGCCGAGCAGCCACAACCCTAGCGCCACGTTGCGCACGCGTTCGTCGAGCTGCGCGCCGGTCAGCTCGTGCCAGACCTTCTGTCGTTTGTAGCGCATCAGCACTTTGTCCGCGCGGCGACGAACGGCCTGGGCAAACAATTCATTAATTGAAGCCGGTTCCTGATGATGCCCGTCAGTGCGTGTCAGTTCTGAACTCACCGTAACACCTGCCTGATTTGAATTTTTGCGAACCGTGAAATTGCAGCGGAAAGGCTGGAACAGTGCGGTGATCGTGCGCCCCGCACCCAACTGCCGTTATTTTCTGATTCGGAGTTGGACCAGCAGGATAATCAGCTTCGCTGCCGGATTTGTCAATTTGGCGCGCCAGCCGGAAAGCGGTAAATTCCCGTTCAGACGGGCCGCGATGTCACGGCTGCCTTGACACGCATGAGCTATTTCCATATCCTTGCCGTTCGTTTTTTCGACGTTTTTTTCAGGAGATCACATCTATGTCAACCTGGTTTCCCAGCGGCAAGGGATTGGAAAATACGCGGCAGTGGCACATCGTTGATGCTGACGGCCTGACCGTCGGGCGCCTCGCTTCACAGGTGGCCCGCATCCTGATGGGCAAGCATAAGCCGTCTTACACGCCCTTCCTCGATACCGGCGATCACGTGATCGTCATCAATGCGGCCAAAGTTGTCTTCAAGGGCAACAAGACCAATGACAAGGCCTATCATCGTCATACCGGCTATCCGGGCGGTCTGCGGACCATTACGGCCAAAGACCTGCTCGTCAAACATCCTGAGCGCGTGCTCGAAAGCGCGATCAGGGGCATGCTGCCGAAGACGAAGCTGGGCCGCGCGATGGGCAGCAAGCTGAAGGTTTATGCCGGGGCGGAGCATCCGCACGGAGCGCAGAAACCGGTGGCAATGAAGGTTGAAGCTTAACGACAGGAGCAAGTTCAAACGTGGCTGAGATTCAATATTACGGAACCGGCAGACGCAAGACCTCGACCGCGCGCGTGTATCTGCGTCCGGGCAAGGGCGGCGTGGTCGTCAATCGCCGTCCGATTGAGGAATACTTCAAGAACGAGACGCTGCGGATGATTATCCGTCAGCCGCTGCAACTGACCGACACCGTCAACAAGTTTGACGTGCTGATCAATGTGGATGGCGGCGGCCCGTCAGGTCAGCGGGCGGCCCCGGCGGTCAGCACCGCAACAAGGTCGAAACCGGCGTGCGCCTG
>CAYWDW010000434.1:0-5312 GCA_964457105.1 uncultured Heliobacteriaceae bacterium | reverse complement strand
CTCAGCCGCTGCGCCCCGACGGTGGCGAAGATATTGGCTTTGCCGGAATCACCATTTACCGCTCCACGCCGTCAGTGCGCACGCCGACCGGCACGGCGCCTGCCGCCGCGCGCGCGCCGCTCGGCAATGTCGAGCAGACCTTCCCGGTCTTTCGCACGACCGAAGCCGACCAGGAAGCCGCGCTGATTCTGACGCCGCAACTGATCGTGCAGTTCAAGCCGAATCTGAGTGAAGCCGAGTGCAGCAAACTGCTCAATGATTACAAACTGGATGTCGTCAGCCGCGATGAATCGCTGAAGAATTATTACCTCTGCAAGGCGCGCAGCAACGATCCCGACGATGCGCTGGCGATTGCCAACGAACTGCACGTGAAGGATCAGGTCGAATATGCGCAGCCCGATTTCGTCCGGCTGATGCCGAAAATCATGCCGAAAAGCACGGCCTTTGGCGCCGCGCCCGCACCGGCTATCAACCCGACGCTGAGTACCGGCCCGGCGCTTGGCGCAGCGGTTGCGCCGGAGCGCGTCAGCGAAGCGCCGTCGCCGCTCGCGCCAGACCCTTTCATTGGCAGTCAGTGGGGACTCAACAGGATTCGCGCCCGCGATGCCTGGGCCGTCACGCGCGGCAATCCGGGCATCAAGGTGGCCGTGATTGACGAAGGCGTGGACATGGCGCACGAAGACCTGATGGCGAATCTGCTGACGGGCTACGATTCAGTTGATAACGACAACAACCAGCAACCCAATCCGCGCGACGGTCACGGCACAAGCTGTTCGGGCATTATTGTGGCGGTGGCCGACAACGGTCGCGGCATCGCGGGCGTGGCGCCGCACTGCAAACTGATTCCGGTTCGCATTGCCGTCGGCGCACCGGGCGGCGGCTGGGCCACGACTGACGCGATTATCGCGCGCGGCATCCGCACCGCCGTTGATCGCGGAGCCGATGTGCTGAGCAACAGTTGGGGCGGCGGCCCGGCCTCAAGCGCGATTCAGTCGGCGTTTCAGTATGCACGCACCCACGGGCGCGGCGGCAAGGGCTGCTTTGCGCCGTGCGCCACGGGCAACAACGATGCCGCCAGCATCAGCTATCCGGCGAAGTATCCGCAATGTTTCGCGGTCGGCGCCTCAAACGAATGGGATCGGCGCAAGAGCCGCACCAGTGCCGATGGCGAAAACTGGTGGGGCAGCAATTACGGCCCCGAACTTCAGGTCGTGGCGCCTGGCGTGCATATTTACACGTCTGACATTATGGGCGCGGGTGGTTACAACACCAGCGGCAATTACATTCCGAATTTCAACGGCACGTCATCGGCCACGCCGCACGTCGCAGGCGTCGGCGCGCTGGTGCTGTCGGTTGATCCGAACCTGACGGTGCAGGAATGCGAAGAGATTGTCCGCCGCACCTGTGACGACCTGCTGCCGGCGGGCCGCGACAACGAAACCGGCTTTGGTCGCGTCAATGCGCTGCGCGCCGTGCAGGCGGCCTCGCGCGTCTGGCACGAAGTCGGCGTAGCGATGCAGTTTCTGGGCACCGGGAAGGAAGCGTTTATGCGGCTGAACCTGCGGATTTACAACAGCGGCATCAATCGCGTGCGCATCAACAGCATTCTGCTGCGATCCTTCACTGCCGACTGGGCGACTGAAATTGATCGCATCGAATGCCTGCCGAATCCGGGCGGCATCATGGAGCCGTTCACCGGCAATGACGTGCGCATCAACAACATTCTGCTCAAGGCCAACGGCCACCAGAGTTCGTGGAGTTATCGCTGGGCGGTGAGTTACGGCTACACCTTCTGGCGTCCGACCCTGCCCGCTTCGGCGCTGGATGTCAACGGCAATGCGGCCCGCCGCCACATCGAAAAATTCAGCGAGGTGGCCACCACCGAAAACGTGTCGCATCGTTTTGAAGGAATGGGACGCGGTCACACACAGCAGCTTGATGCATCGGTGCCCGGCGCGAATACCGAACTCGGCCTGCCGAATCCGAAGACAGGCGCGCTGACGCTGCCGGTCAGTTTCATGACGATGACGGAACTGAACGGCGGCGATTTCGGACTGAACGGCGGGACTGAATACGTCTCGCAGCTCAGCGACAGCGGCATCGTGATTGAAAAGACCGGCAACACGGTCAGAATCAAAATCTGAGCGCGGCGGAAGACCAGACAGGCTGCACAGAATGAACCAGACAAAAGACTGACGACAAACCTGTCGTCAGCGCTGAGCCGGTCAATCCTGTGCCGCCGGTCTTCAGTTCCGCTGTTTCACCTGACTCCCGCAATCAGCGCGCAGAGCCATCCTGCGCGCTGATTTGTTTTTGAGCAGGTTCAGGCAAGTGGCAGATGCGGCGCGACGAGTGCGAAGGCTGACTATAACTTTATTTCATGCGGCGTGTAAGAATTACCAGCCTTTGACGCGGCCTGGCCCGCCTGGTTCAGGGACTCAGCCCCTGACGTGAATTTTTATTTGGTTTCCTTTCACACAATTGAACGGCAATCGTCCGGGAACCCGATTATTTCTATCTGCTGGCACGCTGGTTGTGAGGTTTCGGATGTTAGTAGTGTGGCTTCGCCAGAGACTGGCTGAACAGGTCAGCCAGCGGTCAATTCAGGCTGACGTCAGTCAGCGTCTTCGACTTTCGACATCAGGAGTCAGTCACGATCATCAATTGCCACCCCCCTTACATAAACAACCCGGTTTCGGGTTCCTGATGAAACTGAAGTAAAGGAAATGAAAAAGAATTCCAATCTGCAACCAGTCGCAACACTCTTTGGCAAAATGCTGAACGACAAGCGCACCAGAGTCGGCCTGTCGCTCGCGGAACTTTCAGATCTGACCCGCCTGCCCTGCGATCTGCTCCGCAATTACGAGGAAGGCAAAGGTGGCCGCCCGACCTTCGACATCTGTTACAAGATTGCCATTGCGATCAATTCGCGCGAGATGCAGGGCTTCACGATTCAGGAATTGTGGGAAGCGGCTTCGATGGACGGAAAAATGCGAGCGGCGCAGTGGGCAGCCTGAAGTAAGGTAAATTCACGGCAGTAATTCACGCACGCTGAGGTGGCCCACTTCACTGCCCTGAAGCGCGACGGGCACCCTCTCCGACAAACCATAATCCTGCCGCTGGCGATAATCCGGCTCGGCTGCGGGGCCGGATGGGCTGGTATAAACTTCGATCTGGTTTTCGATCAGGTTGATGATCCAGTAAACGGGAATCTCTGCGCGCGCATAAATTCTTTTCTTCATCCTGCGGTCGCGTTCCAGTGTCGAGTCTGAAACCTCGACCACCAGCGCCACGTCGGCGGTGCCGGGATGGTGGTCCGCATAATCAGTCCTCAAACCACGAACGATCATTACATCCGGCTCCGGTTCGCTGGTTTCCAGCGTCACCGGCTCCTGTGAATCAACATACCAGCCGGGCGGAATGATTCGAGTCAGGGCTTCACGGACAAGCCCGGTCGTGAGGCGATGAGGAGGTTTCTTTGACATTTTGCAGACCAGCAATCCTTCCAGCAGTTCGACCTTGTCATCAGTAGTCAGAATGCCCGCGTCAATCATCTCGTGATACTGCTGCACGCTCAGCCGCATGATCAGATCAGGCGGGACAACGGCAGGCCTGTCGGCTGAGGTTGATTCCGGGAAAGTGGTCGCAGACATAAAACTACTCCTTGATTGACCAGGGTCTGTCTCCCGGCGGAGCGCCGACAGGCTGCCGACGCTCCGCCAGGAGACAGACCCTGGATTGACTGAGTAATCAGACCAGCCTGATCATCTGGCGAAAGAATAACTACTCCCGGAATGTTACTCAAGCATCAATTCCACGGGCAGACGCTGTTCTTATTCACTCATCAGAAAGATCATCGGCCTGACATCATCTTCCGGCGTCCAGTCCCAGTACCGCAGCAGGATTTTGTAAATCATCATCCCGGTCTCGCCTTCGCCCCAGAGCAGAAACTTGAAGGATTGCGACATCAGATTCTGCCGGGTCAGTCCGACAAAAATGCTGATCGGGTCAATCAGTTCGCTGATGTAGGCAATCGTGTTGGCAATGGCAATCGCGCCGCTCACGTCAATCACGAAGTTGTCGCCTTCGCGCCGGACGCGCAGGCAGAGCGGCGACACAAATTCGCTGCGATTATCAAGCAGGCTGACGTGAATAAAGGCGAGCGGGCCGCGGACCTGATAATGACGGCGCATCTCCTTCTCCTTGCGTTGCCGGTGTTCAGTCGTCCCGGTGCGCAGCGGCACCAGATTGACTTTCTTGCCGATGAGCTGCTGCCAGAGCTGTTCCGAAGCGTCATCTTCAAAAGTGAATTCGGCCACGCGCAACTCAGTCGCCCGCCAGTACCGGCTGACCGCGCTGACGATCAGCACAAACAGAATGAAGGCGCTGGCAATGAGAATGCCATCGTGCCGTTCGATCACGTTGTCAACGAACGTGTAGGCAAAGACCGCTGCCACCAGCCAGAAATAATTGCTCATCCAGATCGAAGGCTCGCCGCCGATGCGCGGATCAGTTGAAGGTCGGCGCAGGGCCAGCGCTACGGCAATCGCCGCCGACAGCATCAGCGCCAGCACGCCGGTCGCATAAGCGCCGCCCTGCGCTTCGACATCCGCCCTGAAAATCAGCGTCACGATCACACAGACCGTAAAAAGCACCAGCACCAGCGGGCGACGATAAGCCACCCAGCGCGGAGCCATCCCGAAACGCGGCAGGTAACGCGGAATCAGATTGAGCAGCCCGGCCATCGCCGAGGCGCCCGCGAACCACAAAATCAGAATGGTCGCAATGTCATAGACCGTGCCGAAGGCGTTGCCGAGCAGTTCGTGCGCGAGCCAGGCGATGGCGCGCCCCGAAGCCTTGCCGCCGTCATAAGCTGCGCGCGGAATCAGCAGCGTCGTGACAAAGCTCGACAGCAGCAGCAGCACGCTCATAATCGCCGCCGCCGCCAGCAGCAGTTTGCGCGTCGCGCGAATGCGCCCGTGCGGCGGGCGGCCTGGCGCGGACGAATGATGATGATGCCCGTCTTCATCCGGGCCGCCTGACACCAGCGGCATGACGGAAACTCCGGTTTCAAAGCCGCTCATGCCGAGCGCCAGTTTCGGAAAGTTGATCGCCGCCAGCACAAACAATCCGCCCCAGCCGCTGAAGCCCTTGAGCGACACGGTCTGCCACAACGCCGCCTGCCAGTTGGGCAGGGCTTCGGGATGATGAATGATTTCGTAAACGCCGCGCACCAGCACAATCACGTTGAGCAGCAGATACGGCACGGCAATCGCCGCCGCCACGCCCATCGCCTCGCTGAAACCTTTCAG
>CAYWDW010000433.1:0-5334 GCA_964457105.1 uncultured Heliobacteriaceae bacterium | reverse complement strand
CCGCCCGTTGTTTGTCACGATCAGCAGTTCGCCGCCCCGATACCCGTACTCCTTCGTCGGACTGCCTGCGGCCACGTTGTTCGCGTACTCAGCGACGAGTTCGCCGCCCAGATCATACACCAGCCACGTCTCGTCATAGTTGCCCTGCCCATTGCGGATGATCCGCCGCACCCGCGCGCCATCGGAATCGTAGATATAGCGCGCCAGTTCCGTGCCCGTGCTGTCTCTGGTGATCCCGATTCGCCCGCCCGAATCAAAGAGGAATTCGCGCGTCGGATTGGCCGGGTTGGTGTACTCGTCGCGGATCAGATTCCCGGCGGGGTCATACCGCAGATGATCGTTGGTTTCGTTGCCGTCGTTCGTGTCGGTCGGCGCTTTCAGCCGGTTGTTCCCGGTCAGAATCTGAAACTGCTTCTCGTTGATCTCGGTCTGAATCTCGACCCTGTTGCCTCCGCTCAGCGTCCACGATTTCGTCGCCGCCGCGTTGATCTGCCGGTTGCCCCAGCGGTCGTAATCGAACTGCTGCACCCACCACAGGTCACTGGATTCATTGTGGCCGTTGGCGTCTTCGCGCGCCTGTTGCAGCCGGTTCAGGCTGTCGTAGGTGAACCGCTGATACGTCGCGTGCCACTGGCTCGCGTCCTCCGTCAGCGGCGCCCAGTGTTCCATTCGCCGGACATTGCCGTTGTTGTCAGTGCCGCTGCCGCCATAGGTTTCCGCCGCGTTGTAGTAGAAGGCAATGGCTCCGCGATTCCACGTCCAGTCATTGCCGCCATCGGCGCCTACTCGCAGATCGTAAAGCTGATGACGCACGTTGTATTTCCGGTTGTGATAGAGCGGAATGGCCGTGCCGAACTGTTCCTTCGTCATCTGTCCGGCAGGGTTGTACTGCATATTCGTGGCGTAACCGATGGCGGCCCCGCCCGTGCCGAGGTTGCCGTTGAAGCTGCTCACGCGGCCCGCCACGTCATAGCCGTAACTGACCGAGCGGCCCGACGGGTAAGTCTGCGCCGTGACACTTCCGGCCAGATCGTAAGTGCGGGTGGTGGTGTAATCCTTCGTGTAATAGGAACAGGTCGGACAGTCGCGGGTCAGAAACTTCTGCGTCCGCGCGAGCGGCCTGCCCATCACGTCGTAACTGTCGTTGAAGACATAGGAGTATTTCAGTTCGCCACCGGCCCCTGAGGTGTAATTGAAGGAATACCGCGCCCGGCCTTTACCATTCTTCGCCGGATCGGGATCGTCGTAATAATAGTAACTGCCCGCCGAGCCGTTGAGATACTGATCGAAGGTCTGGCTGATGACGCGGTTCAGGTTGTCATAAGCGAGGATGGATTTGACGCCGCGCGCGTCTGTCTTCTCCAGCAGGTTGCCGTTCGCCGCGTACTTGTAACTGATCGTCCCGCTTTCGGGATTCGTAGCCGCAGTCAGCCGCTTGAGCGAATCGTAGACGAAGTTTCTGAGCTGCCCGCCCTGATTAACCTGCGTCAGATTGCCGAGCGCGTCATAGCCATAGAGCGTGTCGTAATTCAGGCCTGCCGGATCTTCGGTGACTTTGAGCAGCCGTCCCGCCGCGTCGCTTTCGCTGCAGCGCGTTTTGCCTGCCTGATCGGTGACGGTGACTTTGGCGCCGCTGTAATCCGAGGTCACGACTGCGCCGTCCGGCGTCGTGACGGTTAGGACGCGATTGAGCGCGTCAAAGCTGGAAGTTGTCCATCCCGGCTCAGCAGGCAGCGCCGCATCGGGAGCGGCAGCGCGAAACGGATTGCACGAGCGCCACGCGCGGCCCTGATTGTCATACTCTGTATCTTTGATGTCCCACGCGCCGGGGCCGGCATAGGCCGCCGCGCGTTTCGGTCGCGCCATTCCGTCCAGATAAGTGTAAGCGTCGCTCCACGTCGTCGCGTTCAGCTTCGTCTGCGAACGGACATAAAAGCTGAACGGCGTGTCGCCATACTCAAGGATCGTCTCGCCGCCATCGGGCTGTGTGATCTTCTTCACCCGGTTGAGCGAATTTTTGGCGGGACTGACCGAAAGCAATGGCTCATATTCCCACGTCGTCGTTTTGTTGTTGGCGTCGGTGGATGAGATGGTGCGACCGGTGGCGAAATCGTAAATCGTGGTTGATTCAAGCGCCGTGCTGGAACCCTGTGCGCCGCTCGGATCGGGAACCGGCGTGATGACCTTTGTCGCATAAGCGAAAGTGTTGCGCGTGTTGACGCCGTCGCTGAACGCATCGTCGTAGCGCACTTCAGACATCCGGCCCAGCGCGTCCCACGCAAAGCGCGGATTGCCGAGCTTGTCGGTCTGCGCGTGAACTTCCAGCCACTGCCCGTTCGGGTAAGTCGTCGGATTGTTGTTGCCATCCCGATTGAGCCACGACCGCGTGGTGGTGACTGTCCCGCGATAGGCGGTCGCCGGATCAGTCCAGCCGGGCACGGTTACAGAGATGTTGAGCGGCGCATAAGCCGCTTCGTCATATCTGAACTCAGCCGCCGCGACCACATCAGTCGCCGGATTGCCGGTATTCGACTTCTTCGCCAGCTTCTGTGTGGGCAGGCTGAGCAGATTGCGGGCGCGATAAGCGTCACGGATGGTCTGTGAGATGTTCGGATCATTGACCAGGTAAGTCGTCTCTTCGCGGCGCAGCAGCGCGCCGAGCGGGAAGGCGCTGATCGCGCCGGTCTGTCCGGTAGTCGGATCAACTGAAACGTAATCGTAGGATTCAACGACTGTGGGATTCAGATCGGCGTCATACTGCGTCAGCGTCGTCGCGGCCAGCGCATTACCGCCGGTGTCGAGCAGGATTTCAACCTTCTTCGTCGGGCGCGGATCGCGCGTGGCGGCGGAATGTCCGCCGGGCAGCGGGCCGGACACAATCCATTCAACCAGCGAGCGGCGAATCATCACGCCGCTCGCGTTATACGTGCGCTCTTCAAAAGCGCGGCCCGCGCGGGCGTCCTCCAGACCGAACTGCGCATTGCTCCCGGCGTGCAGGCTGCGTTCAGCCTTCGTCTGGTCCGGCCCGGTCACGCTGGTCACGGTTCCGGTGGAAGTGTAGGTCCACTGTTTTTCGTCGGCGGTCGTGCCTGCCGGGCTGATCCAGTGTGTGATCACTCCGCGATTGGCTTTGGCGCTGTTGCCGGCCAGCTCTCCTGACAGTCCCGGCACCTGGGCGTACTCGTAACGTTCGTAGCCGCCGGAGGGCAGGACGACCTTGTCTATCTCGCCATAGACGTTATAGGTGAAGGTATAAGTAGCCGGTCCCTGACCGGGCAGTTTGTTGGGCAGTTCGATCTGCCAGAGGACAACCGGATCGAAGACCTGGCTGTTGTTGTCACAGATCCGGTCAATCCCGCCGCCGTCAAAGAGGCTCGGCGAAAAGACAGTGGGATTCTGATGATTCATATCCCGGCTGCCTTCATAGCGCAGCGGCGGCGCCTGACCGGGCGGTGGAGGCACGGTGCGCGCGTCAGTCAGCTTGCGCCAGCGCAGGGTGTAATCAGCCGGAGCGCCGCCCACGCCCGGCAGCGCATAAGTCTGATCACCGGCAGCAGAGTTGTTCAGCGGCAGCAGCGTCAGCGCGCGACCAAGCGTGTCGGTCCAGACTTTGGTTGAGGCGTTCCAGGTCAGCGTGTTGCCATGCTGGTCAATATACTGTGCGCCGGTAGCCGTGTTGAGCAGGTAACGCGAGCCGTCGGGCAGATAAAGAATCGCGGCGTCGGCGTCGTAGCGCATCCGCGAGCCGTCAACTGCGACATACTCCCCTGACAGAGTCGGAGTGCCGTTTGAGATGACGATGTTATCGCTCTTTCTGAACTCGTGAGTCGAGCCGTCCGGCATGTGAATCATGACCCGTTCAGGGTAATAGAACGGACCATCCGGCCAGGGTTCGCAATTGAAACAGACACCTTCTCCGCCCTGATCGTAAGGTTCCTGCCCGCTGGTGTATTCGATGGTCGGCACATCCAGGCTGAGCGTCCAGCCGGAGACTGAGTGTTCTGCGTACTTCGGCAGCGTCTGCGTGTAATAAACCACCTGCCCGTAAAAGCCCGTGAGCAATTGCATGCGCCACACCTTCGAGCCGTAATTCAGCGAGATCGGCATCCCCGGCCCGCGGCCCGGATAGTTCGCCAGCGGCAGGCTGAAGCTCATCCCCAGCGTCGAGGGATCAACCTGCAGGCTGCCGCGCAACGACTGATCGGCGGTGTTGTTCGTGTATTGCGCATTCTGGGCTGAGACGGTCCCGGCGGAGAAAGACAGCAGGCCGCACAGCAGGATCAGCAAGCGCAGTTGAAGAGCGACGTGGTGACAGGATGAAGGCAGAGCGTTCGATGCTTTTCTCAACATGGCAGACCTCGACTGTGTCATCACGCGAGCTACGGATGACGTGGAGATTCCTGAGCGGCGAATCCGGCTGAAGTTTCAGTTCAGCAGATTTTTGCCATTGAAGGTAAAAGTGAATGTGCGATTATGCTGATCGCAGGTGAACGAGGTCACTCCCGCTTTGTCGCCGGACTGTGCCAGTGACATTGCGCGCCGAAGGGCATTGGCGCACAGCGCAGAGCCTGAGTCGTCCGGCATCGCGGAGGCGCTGCTTTTTGATGCCGGGATGATAAACGGCCTGCCGACCGCTTTGGCATTGCCGGCACGCGCGAGGTCAGTGAACGCCGTGTCGCGCGTGGTTTCGCGACTGTTCCCGCGTTCGACCGCGAGGACCAGGCGCGCTCCCGGCGCGACACGGCGTTCAAGATCCAGCGTGAATTCCGCTCCGCCTGGATCACTCAATTCCTGCTGCCTGACCCAGCCGTTGACCGCTCGCAGCGCGCCGTTTTCGCCATACTCGAAGAGCGCCAGATTGACGCTCGTCAGTTTCTCGCTGCCCTGCGGTTGCAGCCGGAATTTCAACTGTGCCGGGCCGCTGACTGTTTTGCCGCCCTTCGGACTCGCGGACGGCTCGCTGACGAGGGCAAGCTGAGAAACGGCGACCTGGATCCCGACTGGCACAAGATGATCAAGCGACACGCCTTCGACCGGCTTTTCTGACGGCCTCTCCTGCAGCGCCCTGACAGGACGATTGCGCAGGACGCCTGCTCCCCAGGCACCTGCCACCACGAGCAGACAGGTGAGCGTCACCAGCGTCATGACCGCACAGCGGCTGAGACGACTTTTGATTCCAGTGGTTCGAGTTTGCATGGATAATTTCCTGCCGAAGGCAAACCTCCGGCGACAGGCTGCGCGGTGGCAGCCGTGACGAGCTGACGGCGGCGGCGTGAATGCGCGCCGACGCTGCGCGAATGACTGATTCGGCATGGTCGCGGCGGCGACTGAGCG
>CAYWDW010000432.1:0-5339 GCA_964457105.1 uncultured Heliobacteriaceae bacterium | reverse complement strand
CGCGCTCGCACGAAATTCAGCAGATGCTCGCCCGGCTGATCGGCGGGCTGGGTGGGATGGCCGTCAGCAACTTCGCCGTCACCAGCCCGCCAGCCGAACCGCCGTCAGCCCCGGAAGCGCCGTCACCGCCACCGGCCATCACCCCGGAAGCGGCGATGCTCAGCTTTCTGCTGGATGCCTGTGCCAACCAGTACAATCCGCAGCAGACGGCTGAAGCGCTGATCAATCTGCAAAGCCGAAAACCGGAGGTTGAAGTTTACCTCGATGGTTTTCTCAATTTGCCCCCGGAGATTGCGCTGGTCGTGCTGTCGCAGCACCTGCCGGAGGCGCAGCAGATTACTTCTCAGCCGCACGTCGCCGCGTGGACGCAGGCCGTGCAGGAGCATTTGACGGATGAATCGAAAACGGATGAAGAAGCTGTCCCCGCCGCGCCCGGAGCGTGAACTGGACAGCTTTCACGAGTTCATTCAGGACATGCTCGATAATGCGCCGGCGCAGCGTGGCGCCAGCTTTCTGCTCAGGCAGGCCGCGCAGTACCCGGAGCTGGTTGCAGCCATCCTGCCACACATTCACACCGCCCCGCAGGCGATCATCGCGGAGCTGGCGCGACGCTGGCCGATGCTCGCCTTTCTCAAATTCTCTGCCGATGCCGTCAGCTACATCGGCCACCTGCAAACCGCGCTCGCTGAGCGCCTCAACTCTGGAGCCACTCATGCCCAAAGCGACCACCGCGAATGAGGACCGTTCACCGCTTGAAAATCCGCTCTTTGATCTGGGCATCAGCTTTGTCTTTGCCACGCTGCGCCTGGTCATCAAAAACCCAAAGAAGAAGGCCGAGCTGAAGCGCGTCTTTCTGAAGGTGCGCAACGTCATCAACGACGCCTACGCCGACGATCCCGACTTTGAATAAGGCGTCACAGACATGGCGTGACAAAATTGCCCGGCAGACTTTTTTCCTTTTAGTCACGTCATCGGTCGGTCGTGATAAGATGTGCGGCAGGAGATGGCCATGAGCATTCGCCGGAAACAGAACCGCACGCCTGAACTGATCACCGAAGACTTCGGCGGGGAGCCGTACAGCTACTATCCGCTGGGCAAATATCTGGTCGCCGCGCCCGGCGTGTGCGGCGGGCGTCCGACGATCAAGTATCACCGGCTCGATGCGCGCTGGGTACTCGGCTACCTGAAGCATGGCGACACCCCGCAGCAGATCGCGTGTGATTTCAACATCCCGGTTGCCGCGGTGGAAGAAGTGGTGAAGCTGGCCAGCGTTTACGATTACGAAAAGAGCTATGCATGATCGTCCTCGATGAACAGATCTGCCGCGCCCGGATCTTTCAGGACATCAGCCGCTGGTACAAGGGCGCGGTTATCTGCATCAAGGATCTGCGCCCGCACACCCGCATTCTTGACGACGCCATGCCGGAACTGCTCCGACGCCTGAAGCAGCCCACCTTCGTGACGATCAACTATGATGATTTCTGGAAGATCATGCCCGCCCATTCAGGCTATTGCATCGTCTGTCTGAAGCTGACCGAAGATCGCGCGTATGAGACTCCCGCTCTGTTGCGTGATCTGCTGAAGCGGGCAGAGTTCAGCACGAAGCGCCAGCGGATGGGCAAGGTCATCAGCGTCCGCGATTGGCGCGTGACTTATTACGACTGACTGCCGCAGCCCCGCTCAAAAACCAGTGTTTTTGGTGACTGCCGGGCCGGGCCTTTTTTCGCGGGTTAAAGCCTTTGTTTGCGACTCGTTTTTTGCAGGGGTTTTTGGTGACGATGACAGGCCCGCCACGGCGTTTTCAGTTTTGCAGGGCGCGTGAGACGGAGGACCAGCCAATCTGCAAACGGCGGGCGATTTCCGCGCGACTGTGGCCGGCCTGGCGCAGCTCTCTGATCTGCTCCAGTTTGGCTTTGGCCGTCGCCGGGCGGCCCAGGCGTTTTCCTTTCTGCCGCGCCTGATCCAGGCCGGCCCTGACTCGCTCCACGATCAGCGACCTTTCAAATTCTGCGAAGACCGCCAGCATCCCCATCATCGCCTTGCCAATCGTCGTGCTGAAATCAATCTGCTCGGTCAGCGAGACGAAGGCCGCGCCGCGCTCGTGCAGCTTTGTGATCGTGTCAATCAGATCAACCGTGCTGCGGCCCCAGCGGTCCAGCTTCCAGACCATCACGGCGCCGATCTTTCCTTTGTCAGCGGCTTCTATGATCTGCCGGCGGCCCGGACGATCATTTTTGCGACCAGACAGTTTCTCTTCAACTTCCAGCGCAATCTTCCAGCCGCGCCGCTCGCACTCGGCGCGCATCGCGGCGAGTTGCGCCGGGATGGTCTGCTGATCTTTGGTTGAGACGCGGGCGTAGAGGGCGACTTTCATTTCTGGTACAGAGAAGCCACCAGGCTGTAGGCGGAGTGGAAAGGTTTGGTCGGCTTTTCCACCGTGACGAATTCAGCCTTGTACATCATCGCGGCGGACAGATGGAGCGCATCAATCAGTTGCAGGTTATACCGGGCAATCAGGTCGTGGGCGGGCTGGAACAGATCAGTTTCATTTTCTACCCAGTAATGAACGCGCTGATCAAAAAAGCCAAGCAGAAAAGCCTGCTCTTTACTGCGTTTGAAGTGAATTGCATAAGGCAGCGTTTCGAGTCGGAGAAATTCACTGCTCAGAAATTCGCGTCGCCTGTCGCCCAGCACTTTCAGCGCACGCAATCGCGCTGCCAGATTGTCACCCCGGCTGGCAGTAATAAGGACGCTGGCGTCAACATAGGTCAGGATTCTGGCGGACATCTCAGGAGCGGCCTCCACGACGGCGAGCAATTTCAGCAGTAATCTCTTCGGCACTCAGCAAATCTTCAGGACGATCCGGGGTTCCGAGGCTGATGATAAATAATTCTTTCCCGACCTCATCCAGATCCTGAAAGACCTGCTCCGGATCCAGTTCGTTGACGCCATTGCGACGTTTGCCATTGCGTCGGCCCGCAGTTTTTCGTTTTCGTACAGTCATGTCAGACCTCCCGTCAGGGCTATTTTATCACGTCCGAATGTGGGGTTGTGAGTTTGGCGACAAATAAGCCTTATCTGTCGCCAAATGCTGTTTGCCGTCACAGATTCACTTTGGCGCACACTGGTTCCTCTCACCTGTCGAAATCGCCCGCACCAGGATGTCACAGATTCACTTTGGCGCACACCGGTTCCTCTCAGTTCCACTGGTTTCCTTATTCCGTCCGCTCGCACTCGGCGCGCATCGCGGCGAGTTGCGCCGGGATGGTCTGCTGATCTTTGGTTGAGACGCGGGCGTAGAGGGCGACTTTCATAAGTTCAGACTTTGATGAGTGCAAAGAACTCTGACTCTGAGACGATCATCAGCCCGGTCTGTCTGGCGACCTGATCACTGAAATGCTTCCGGTTGTTGCTGACCAGGAAGTCCGGCCTGAAGTGCATCGCGGCGGCCAGCACCGGCGCGTCGTGCTGGTGCGTAATCAGGGTATCGGCAAAGCTGATTTCGGCGGGCTTCATCGGGCGGATGACTTCCGGGCGGGCGTGTTTTTTCCAGCGCGTATACTGGTTGAGGATGTCGGGGTCAACACGCGCGCTCCCCTGCAGGCGGGCGAATGCGCCGGTAACTTCGTCGTCAACCTCCGTGGCCAGCGCCAGCTTGAAATTCTGCGCGGCGCACAGCACCAGAATCGCGCGTGAGGTTGACCACTGGCTGACCAGCCCCTTGATGATGATGTTGGAGTCGAGGAAGAGGCGGGGCTTTCTCAAGCAATCTTTCTCCGGCGGGACGGCTGACGTTCGGCCTGCTTTTCGCGGCGCACTTCATCAACGGCCCGGTTGATGTCTTCATCGGTGACATCACTGAAATCATATTTCGCGTCAATCCGCCGGGAGAGTTTTTCCATCTCCTTCAGAGATGCCGGGTTGGTTTTGCGTTTATGCACAGTCATGACAGACCTCCTGTGGTGGCAATGATAGCACGCTCGGATGGATGGCTGTGAGTTTGGCGACAAATAAGCCTTATCTGTCGCCAAATGCTGTTTGCCGTCACAGATTCACTTTGGCGCACACTGGTTCCTCTCACCTGTCGAAATCGCCCGCACCAGGATGTCACAGATTCACTTTGGCGCACACCGGTTCCTCTCAGTTCCACTGGTTTCCTTATTTCGTCCGCTCACACTCGCCGCGCATCATTCCGTCCTTTCATCACGGGCGCGCAGCAAGTCAGCTTCCAGATAGACGCTTTCCAGTTCCTGAAGCAGCAGGTAGGCATAACGGCCAAAAATGTTTTTGACAATCTGCTGTACTGTTCGTCGGTCAACCAGTCCTTCCTCACGCAAGAGCCAGAGCAGATCAAGGTGATCCTTGCCGCGATCCGCCAGCTTTTTCAGGATAACCATCCATTCAGGTTTGATGATCGGCAATCCTGCAGGCGTGCGAATCGGTGAACGTAGTGAATCCCGCAGCGCCGCTTCATAAACATCCTTCTTCTCATCGTCACGGACAATCCAGTCAATTTCAATGATCTTCTTTCTGGCTTTGACCTGATAGGTTTCGCCGCCGAAGGTCAGCCGCCGCACGGCGCGCAGCGCCAGCGATTCCGAAGCAATCATATCAACATCACGAGTGGCGCGGGTAAAGCCGTAAAGGTGCATCGCAATACCTCCGGCCAGCGCATATCTGATCTTCTGCGCATCGGCCAGTTCCGCAATGGCTGAAGCTGCAGCCAGTCCCTCTTCGGTTGAAATTGCCTGACCGCTGCCCGAAGCGTTGCGTTTGACCGCACGCTTTGCAGTGGCGTTAGTGGTTTTCTTTTTCGCAGGCATATTGTTCTCCTGAATGAAGCGGCTGGCGGCCATGTTGAGCGGCCAGCCGCGGTGAGGTTGCGCTATGCCGCCGGCGTCTCAGAGGCGGTCTGAGCGCCGGGAGCTAAGAACCCGTCATAGGTCGGGCGAGATAATTCCCCTTGCGGGTCTTGTATTCTCTGCACTCCCGGCGCGGTTGTGGTGTGGCTGAAAAAAGTGACCAGAAACACGAAAGCCGCGATTCGGTGCGGTTGCCGCCTATGCTGGCGTTCTTAAGCGCCGGGTGAATTTATACGCCTGCAGCGGGACGGAAGGCGAGGCGTCAGGCGATCTTTGCAATCGGACGGTACTCGCGGGCGGTGTAACGCTCCGGGTTCGCACAGATCTGATCAATCGCGCGGATCACTTCCGGCTCAAGGTAAGTCATCCCGCAATTGTCGCATTGGACCTGCGGCACGTCCTCAATGATGACGGCCCGTGCCCCGCGCCCGTAGATTTCATCGCGCCTGATCCGCCGCGCGGCCTTCGCCCCGCAGT
>CAYWDW010000431.1:0-5342 GCA_964457105.1 uncultured Heliobacteriaceae bacterium | reverse complement strand
CGAAATGCGCGGTTGAAAACCCGGTCGGTATAGCGCCGCGCCAGGTCCACCGTGCAATCGGTCGAATCAGAATCAACGATGACGATTTCATCGGCCCAGGCGACCGTCTCGCAGACAGCGGCGATGTTGTCTGCCTCGTTGTGAACGATGATCGTAGCTGATATTTTCACCTTGTTGCCCGCTGCCTTCAGAAATGTGGTGTAGCGCATGACTATGCCCGGCAGCGCGCACTGAATCAACCGATCAGAAAAATTGTCGAACCCACAGCTTCACAACCTCCGTCGTTTTTTCGCGCGCCGCCGCACCGCATCGCTGCGTTTGAAGGTGGCTTTAATGCTCGCGCCGGCGCTGATCGTGATTGGCGGATTGTTTGCTGGCGGGCTGGTCATCGCGCTGACGCAAAGCCTCGGTTATTTTGCGCCGACGGGTGAACACAGTCTGACGCTGGCGCATTACCGCGCGCTGCTGCACGACCCTGAACTGCGCGCTTCGCTGCTGCTGACGCTGGGGCTGGCGACGGTGGCGACGGCGCTTTCGGCGGTGCTGGGCCTGACGGTGGCGTTGTCATTGCGCGAACTGGCGCAGCGGCAGCGATGGCTGAGCGCGCTGTTGCAGATGCCGCTCGCCGTGCCGCACCTGGCGATGGCGGTGACGCTGATCAATGTCATTGCGCCGAGCGGTTTGCTTGCGCGCGTCGCGTTTGCCCTGGGCCTGATCGGCGGCCCGGCTGATTTTCCGGCTTTCATCAACGACCGTTACGGCGCGGGCATTGTGCTGGCTTATGTGCTGAAAGAGACGCCGTTCATTGCGGTGATGACGCTGGCGCTGCTGCTGCGTGTCGGGCACGAATACGAAGAGGCTGCGCAGGTGCTGGGCGCGTCGGCGTGGCAACGCTTGCGGTACGTGACGCTGCCGCTGGTTGCTCCGGCGGTGGTGTCGGCGGCGCTGGTCGTCTTTGCCTTTATCTTCGGCGCGTTTGAAGTGCCGTTCATTCTGGGTCGGCCTTATCCGGCAATGTTGTCGGTCGTGGCGCAGCGGCGTTATCTGGATGTGGAGTTGTCAGCCCGGCCCGCAGCGATTGCGGTGGCGGTGGTCATTTCGCTGCTGACGGGCGCGCTGGTCTGGGGCTACCTGCGCCTGGCGCGCCTGCTGACCGGCGTTGAGCGCCCGCTGATTTTCTGAAACGTGCAGCATTCGTTGTGGATCAGTACCGGGAGCGGTAGCGACCGGGTTTCGGCAGTCAACCCGGTCGCTACCGCTCCCGGTACTGATCCCTGCATTCACACCGCTGATTCCTGACCCCTGTTTTCCCGGAAACAGAAATCAGATGTCAGGCATCAGGAATCAGGCGGGAAGCGATCCTGAACGCTGCTCGCGGTCGCTGATTGAACCTGCGGTGAGAATCATAGAAAATGCTGCACGCTGGCAAAGCCGGAAAAATCTGTGGCAATCTCAAGCAAACAGTTCAGGACCGAACACGGAGCAGGCGGCACCGCTGCGGCTCCGGCTGAGATGCTGCCTGATGACCGCGACTGGCTTTACGGTTCGGTGCCGGTGGCGGCAATGCGGCACAAAACGGCAGGCCCGGTGCGGCGCTTCCTGCTGCTGATGGCGCTGGCCGCATTGTGCAGCGCGGCGGTGTCGGTGGCGAGCGAATGGTCCGGCCTGGCGGGGCTGACGTTCCGACTCGGCGGCGTGCAGGCGCATCCGGCCATCTGGCCGCCCGCGATTTTCGGCGTGCTGATTTCGTGCTGGTTTGGCGCGGTGTGGGGCTTTGGCGTGACTTTTATCAGCGGCCTCGTGCTGGCGCTGAGTCGCGGGCTGCCGCTGTCCTGGGCGCTGCTGCTGGCGCTGGCGGCGGCGGCAGGCATGCTGGCGGTCGGGCTGGCTTATCGCACCACGCCGATGGCCGTTGAGCTGCACTCGACCCGGTCGCTCGTCTTCTTTCTCTTTGTCAGCTACTTCGCGGCGCTCGTCAGTTCAAGCGCGGCTTTCGTGCAGGCGGCTGTCGGGCACTTCAGCGCGAGCGACACGTTTCGTGAATGGCAGGGCTGGTGGATCGGCCTGTTTTCGCAGGCGGTCATCTTCACGCTGCCCGTGCTGTGGGTCGCGGGGCGGCGGGTGCTGCGCTGGAAGAAGCGGCAGGCGCTGCATCGGCCCTGGCGCACGCCTTCGACCAATGACATCGGCATCGTTTTTGGTCTGATGCTCTGTGTGCTGTCGCTGTTCATTCTGGGCGCGAGTTATCTGGCGCGGCTCAATCTGCACACGACCCTGCAGGGCGTGCGCGATCAGGCGCTGGTCAAACTGATTTCGGCGGCGGCTGAAAGTCTGACGCTGATTGACTGGGTCAGCTTCGGGTTCATCATTTTCACGGGCTATTTCGGTTATCAACTGGCGATCAACTGGACGCAGTCGCTGCGGCAGCAGATCGAAGCGCAGATGAAATCACTGCGCGAATCGGAAGAACGTTATCGCCTGCTGTTCGAGATCAACCCGCAGCCGATGTATGTCTATGACCGCGAGACGCTCGAATTTCTGGCCGTCAATCAGGCGATGGCTGACGGTTACGGTTATGCGCGCGATGAACTGCTGCGGATGACGCTGCGCGACATTCGCCCGCCGGAAGATGTGCCGAAGATGCTGGAAAAGATTGCCGGGGCGCAGCCGGGCATCAATGAAGGCGGGCAGTGGCAGCATCGCAAACGCGACGGCACGCTGATCGTGGTCGAGGTGGCTTATCATCAGCTTGATTTTGCCGGGCGGCCCGCGATCCTGGCCCAGGCGATTGACATTACCGACCGTCGTCGCACTGAAGAAAAGATCAGAAAGCTGAATGATTATCTCGAATCCAGCGTGCGTGAACGCACCGCGCAACTCGCCGCCGCCAACACCGAACTGCACCGCGAAGTCGGCGAGCGCCGCCGCGCCGAGGAAGTTCTGCGGCAGACCAATTTCACGCTGGAAACGCTGATTCAGGCTTCGCCGCTGGCCATCATCCTGCTTGATCCGCCGGGGCGCGTGCAGGTCTGGAATGCGGCGGCGGAACGCATGTTCGGCTGGGCTGAAGCCGAAGTGACGGGTCGCCCGCTGCCGCTCGGCGAAGGCCGCGAACGCGAGGAATTCAATACCCTGGGCGAAGTCGTGATGCAGGGCGTGCCGTTCAGCGTCATGGATTTGCGCACGCAGCGCCGCGACGGCACGGCGATTGACATCAGCATTTCGGCGGCGCCCGTCACTGATGCTGACGGGCGCATCAGCGGCGTCGTCGCGGTCATCACCGACATCACCGAACGCAAGCGCGCCGAAGCGCAGTTGCGCGAAAGCGAGGAGCGTTACCGCGATCTGTTCGAGAATGCCAACGACCTGATTCAAAGCGTCGGGCTGGACGGGCGGTTGCTGTATGCCAATCGCGCCTGGCTGGAAACGCTCGGTTACAGCCGCGATGACATCAGCCGCCTGACGATGTTCGACATCATTGATTCGTCACAGCACGCGCACTGTGTCGCGGCGCTCAAATCAGTGATGACCGGCCAGCCGGTGGCGCGGATCGAAACCGTCTTTGTCACCCGCGATGGTCGCCGCATCATCGTTGAAGGCAGCATCAACAGCCGCTTTGACAACGGCAAGCCGGTTTCGACCCGCGGCATCTTCCGCGACATCACCGAACGCAAGCAGGCCGAGGCAGAGTTGCGCGCCAGCGAAACAAACGTGCGCGCCATTATCGAATATATGCTGTCAGGACTGATCCTGACCGATGATCGCGGCGTGATTCAACTGGTCAATCCGGCGGCGGAAAAAATCTTCGGCTACACCGCCGATGAAATGGTCGGGCAGCATCTGATCATGCTGATGCCGGAAATGGCCGACGATGACCGCGCCAGATTTCTGCGCCAGGCGCGGCAGAAGGCGCGCGGGCGTGTAACTGAATGGGAAGGTCGGCGCAAAAACGGCGAAATCTTTCCGTTTGAACTGTCGTTCTATGAATTCAATACGCCCGAAGGCCGCCGCTTCGCGGGCAACGTCCGCGACCTGTCAGAGCGGCGCGAAGTTGACAAACTCAAAAAGGAATTCATCTCAACGGTCAGCCACGAACTGCGCACGCCGCTGACTTCGATTCGCGGTTCGCTGCGGCTGCTCGCGGGCGGCGCGTTCGGTGAACTGTCGCGCGAAGCCGTGGAGATGGTGCTGGTGGCTGATCGCAACACTGTGCGGCTGCTCGAACTCATCAACGACATTCTGGATCTTGAAAAACTGGACAGCGGCAGAATCGAGATGCACTTTGCCGCGCAGCCGCTTTCAGCCGTCTTTGAGCGCGCGCTGGAATCAGTGATGACCTTTGCCGCACAGCAGCAGATCAGCCTGCGCCTGCAACCGACCACCGCCACCGTCCTCGGCGATGGCGACCGCCTCGTGCAGGTGCTGGTCAACCTGCTCTCGAATGCCATCAAGTTTTCGCCCGCAGGCAGCGCGGTGATAATCTCAGCGACGGCGCAGCACGGCGAGGTTGAAGTGCGCGTGCAGGATCACGGGCGCGGCATTCCGGCAGCATTTCTCGGCAAGGTCTTTGAGCCATTTCGCCAGGTCGAAGCTTCGGATGACCGGCAGAAAGGCGGCACCGGCCTCGGCCTGACCATCTGCCGCAACATCATCGAACAGCATCACGGCACCATCGGCGTTGACAGCGAAGAAGGCCGGGGCAGCACGTTCTGGTTCAGACTGCCTGCTGCCACTGAGGACCTCGTCAGCGCCGAAACAGCAACTTCACCGAGAGTCAGCGTGACATGAAAATTCTGATGATTGATGACGAGGCCGACATCAGGCTGATCGCCAGAGTCAGCCTGAGCCGGGTTGGTGGCATGGAAGTCATTGAGGCTGACAACGGCGCTGAGGGCGTGCAGCGAGCCGCTCAGGAAAAGCCCGATGCCATTCTGCTGGATGTGATGATGCCGCTGATGGACGGGGCGGCCACGCTCAGCGCCCTGCGCGCAAACGCGGCGACGGCAGCGATTCCGGTCATCTTTCTGACCGCGAAAGTCCTGCGCTCAGAGATCGAACGATTGCAGGCCCTGGGCGTCGCCGGGGTGCTGACCAAACCCTTCGATCCGCTGACGCTGCCCGATCAGTTGCGAAGAATTTTGCAGCCTGGTCTGTACTGAACCAGGCAAGGCGCAAGGAACAAAGAGCGCAGGCATCGGAGCCTGCCCTAAACAAGGAGCGCAGGCGTCTCGCCTGCCTGCTTTCAAACAAGGAGCGCAGGCGTCCCGCCTGCATGGTTTCAATCAAAGGACCTTTCCCGGAAGTCAGGCAGGCGGGACGCCTGCGCTCCTTGTTTGCGCCTT
>CAYWDW010000430.1:4676-5344 GCA_964457105.1 uncultured Heliobacteriaceae bacterium | reverse complement strand
AGTGCGAACGGAGGAATTCGGAATTCGGAATTCAGTAGTCGGAATGAAGAGAAGCCGCAGTCTCGCTGCTTCCGGTCATCTGTCATCTGCCATCTCGCTATTGGGTCTTGTCGCGGTAAGGCTTGAGCCGTTTGACCAGGTTGCGGGCCAGGTGCGGTTCGATTTCACCGCCGAGCGAACTGGCTTCAGCCGCAACGAGGACGTGTCGGGTCTGAGCGTCAATCAGCCGGATGGTAAATCTGGTGGTCAGCTTTTTGCGCGTGACTTCGGCAATCAGATCGGCGTCTTCACGATTCGTGGTGATCACCAGTCCCCAGCGGCGAAAGTCGGGCTGGTTGAGCAGTTCGCGTTCGAGCGCTTCGCGGTCAAAAAACTCTGACTGCACGTGAATAAAAATAGTCCGCGCCGCCCGAATCACAGCCTCAGGCGTGCGATCAACTTCAGCCTGTTCAGAAGTCTGACCGGTTCCCGAAATAAACAGCAGGCACAGGGTCAGCAGACAGATGAAAAACGAGGTCAGCCTGGTCATAGATTTCCTCCGTCGTTTTGCATTGATGAAGATTCAGATCAATTTGTAATGGCGTGCAAGATTACAGTCCGCGAGCGGGATCGTGCCCCCCCGCACCGCGTGCTGCGGGGGGGGCCGGACCCGCCCCGGGCGGGGAGAA
>CAYWDW010000430.1:0-4666 GCA_964457105.1 uncultured Heliobacteriaceae bacterium | reverse complement strand
CAAGACAAACAATTTTCCCTCGTGCTGACAAATCTCCCCCCGCCCGCGCCGCCCCCCCCCCCCGGCCCGGTGGTGCAGGGGGCGCTCGCTCACGCTCGCGGACTGTAAGCACGCCATTGCAAATTGATCCAGGCAGGCTGATTGTGCCGCAGGCGGGCAGGCGGGCTGAGCGCTGGTGTGACACTTCCGTGATTGTCACAAAGAAAAAGGCGCTGCGTGACTTGTCGCCACGCAGCGCCGAAATCAACACTCAGCAAAAGGAGGTCAACCCTGACGTTTGTCCGTTCGCTCAAACTTGTCGGGCTTGAGCTGCGGATTGATTTTGAATTTTGAGATTTCCCATTCCTCGCTCGTCTCACCGGCAGTGGCCTTTGACAAGCGGTGCGGCAGGTTGATGCCGTTGACTGATTTGTAATCACCGAACATCCACTGAAATTCGACATCCGGCAGTTTGGCCATCGTCTCGCGCATTTCAGCCTGCATCTTTTCACGTTGCGCGCGCATTTCGGCTTCCTTCTTCGCGCGTTCTTCCGGCGGCAGCTTTTCGAGCTGTTCGCGGGTCAGCATGCCCGGAGGCCGTCCCTGCGCGCCCTGACCGCCGGGGCCGCGCATTCTCATCATCTGGCGAAAGTCCTTGCCCTTGTAAGTCAGCATCAGCAACTGATGTGACTTCTGATCGAAGAACAGGCGCGCCTCAAATCCGTGCGGGCCTTTGGCATCCAGAATGTCGGCCTTGCCGTCGGGCGCAGTGGCTTCACCGACATAAGTGTATTCGAGCGGGAATGACGAAGGCGCAAGCAGCAGCCAGCCAAGCGTGAGCCGGACCATTTCGGCTTTCTGGGAATTGTCACGGGCTTCGCGTTCCTGCTGGTTGCCGCCGCCGCCCATGCCGCCGCCGCCTCTGAACATGCCGCCGCCCGGCCCGGCCTCGACTGAAGGAATGAATTCACTCCAGATCTGGTCGCCGGCAAAGACCTGCACGTTGGTTCCGCGCTGACTGATGTTGGCGGTGCGAATCTTGTCGGGCACGATCATCTCAACTTCCAGTTCGCCTTCCATGGTGTTGCCACCCATTGAAAAGCGCCGGACGCCAGCGGCTGACAGGCTTTGCAGCGCCTTCAGCTTGTCTTCAGAGCCAATCGCCTTGCGGGCCTGTTTGAGAATCTCCTGGGCTTTGGCGTCAGGTTTGGCCTGGGCCAGGTTGGCAACCGGCAGCATTACGGCCAGCAGCAATGCCATCATTACTATGCGCATTGGAAAGACCTCCCTTGAAAGGTAAGCAAACAATTTCAGGACACAGCCAAAGGGGATTGTCCGCCCGGCATAATAACGCATCAGCCCGGCGCTGATGCGCCCGTCGCCCGGAAATTCCGGCTGGAAGCTGAAAAAAGCCCGGTGGCCGCGAGGCTTTTGTAAATTTTGTAAATTGCCGCGTCATCATTCCTGAGCTTTCCGCGGCTCACTGAAATGAAAACTTCAGGCTGCCGTTCCAGCGGCGACCGTAACCGAAGTGGGTGCCTTCAAACGGATTGCCGAAGTTGTAGGCAAACGGGCGATCAGCCAGGTTCAGCACGTCAAGCTGCACTTCGCATTTCACGCGGTCGCGGCGGAACAGGCTGAGACCGGCTGACAGGTCAAAAGTCGTGCGGGGTTTGACGCGGCCTCGCTCGAAGTTGACGAGTTCGGCGCCCGGCGCGGCTTTGAGTTCATCCAGCCGCTCCGGTTCGACCTCAAGCGGCACACCGCTTTCGTGACGCCCGCTCAGCGCAAGCCGCAGGCCGGAACGATGATGCTGCCAGATCACGCCCAGGCTGCCGGTGTTGCGCTGATCCTGATCGGGGATGAAGCGTGTGCCGGGGCCGATTTCAATGAACTCCTCGGTCAGAAACAGCCCGCCGTTGATCGGCCCGGTTTGCAGGATGCGCATATTCGCGTAACTCAGCCAGCCCGAAAAGCCGCGCCGCTCAGGCACGTCCAGCCGCACGTCAACGCCGCGTGAATAGCCGCTCGCCACGCTGTTCGGAAAAATAATCGTCGTATTGAAGAAGACATTCGGATCGCCAACGTTGCGAAAGCTGCGCCACCAGTACACGGCATCCAGGCGAAAAAGACCCGCGAGGTCCTGCGCAAATCCGGCTTCGTAAGCCGACACTCGTTCGGGGTGAATCGTGGCACCGCCGCCATTGGCGCCCGCAAAAGGCGACAGCTCGCGCGCCTGTGCTGACGCTGACAGCAGCAGGTTATCAAGCTGCGGCGGCTGATAGAGCCGGTTGAATGACGCGCGCATGGCGGTGCGTGTCGCCGGAATGAAATACACCACACCGAGGCGCGGGCTGAACTGCTGATCAACGACCGGCAGGCGCGAATGATCGAAGCGCAAGCCGACCTGCACGGTCAGATTGCGCCGCGGCGAAAACGCATCCTGCACATAACCGGCATACTGCCCGCTGACTCTGGCCTCACGAAAGATGAACGGATGGTCTGCATCAAAATGCAGCGCGGCCTCGCTGATTTCGCGGTCTTCGGCGGCCTCTTCATCGGTGATGTGAAAAGTGAAAAACTCGCGGGGCGCGACGCGGCTGAGTTCGAGTCCGGTTTTGATGGTGTGATTGCGCCATTGCCGCGTCAGGCTGGCAATCAGGCCGGTGCGCGTGTGGGCGCGATCCTGCGCGGCAAACAGCGGCAGGTCGTGTTCGCTGCCAAAGAGCCGCGACTGATGGTGACGATGAAAGAAGGCGAGGTTGGCGACCGTGTCGGCTGAAAACAGATGCTGCCAGTTGACCGACACGCTGCCATCGCGCAACTGCTGCCGCTGACGCTGCCCGGCCAGTTCCTGCGCCAGATCATTCGGCACGCGAAAGTCTGTGCCGTTGCCGATGACATTGATGAGCGCCGTGTCACGCGCTGAAGGATGCCAGTCAGCGCGCAGGCTCAGATTGACCGCGCCGCCGCGATTATTGAAATTGCGCGGGTCAACCGGATCAAGAAAGCGGTCAGACCGCGCCGTCGCGGCATTGGCAAAAATCCCGAACCGCTGATTCAGGCGGCCTCCGGCGGCGACGGCGAGATCACCGGTGCGAAAGTCTCCGGCCCCGGCGCGCAGGCTGCCATTGAAGCGCTGATCAATGCCTGAGCGCGGCTGCACGATCACGACCGCGCCGTTGCGGCCTCCGAATTCAGCCGGCATATGGCCGGTAATCACCTGCATTGAATTGATCGTGTCCGTATCGAACGAACCTGCTGACACCGCATCAAGCCGGTCGGCAATCGGAATGCCGTCAAGCACGTAAAGCACTCCGTCATCAACTCCGCGCACGTGAATCAGGCCGTTGTTTTCAGTCGCCCAGCCCGGCGTGGTCACGATCAGTTCCTGAAGCTGACGGTTGCGATTGTGGCGCGGCGCGCGCTGAATCAAACCAGCCTCAAGCGTCGTGGCCGATGATGAATCGGCCTGGACGAGCTGTTCAGCGGCGGTGACGCTGACCTGCGCCTGCGCGTCGGCCACGCTCAGCCTGAACTGAATTTCGAGCGGCAGATTTGATTGCACCGCCACCGCCCGCGATTGCGGCGCAAAGCCTGCGGCTTCGACCCGCAGCAGGTACCGATTGAAAGCGACGTTGTTGAAGACGAACGCGCCGACACGATCAGTCAGCAGTTCGCTGAACTCTCCGGTCACAGGATTGGTGAGTCTGACGGCGGCCTGCGGAATGACCGAGCCGGTCGGGTCCGTCACCGTGCCGCGAATCGTGCCGATCTGAATCTGAGCATGGACAATGACGGGGAGCAGGGTTAAGACGAGCAGCGCCAGAAATCTGAACATAAGCTTGTAATCAGGCCTTTCCGGTTTGTTGACACTCCCCACTGCTAAAGCAAGGGGATTCTCGGTTCATCGAGTGGTCGTCCACCCTCCCCGAACGGCGTGCCCCGCCGCTGGATATTCAACGCCGCGTTGTGGTCACGATGAGCCACAAATCCACAGGCCAGGCAGCGATGTTCGCGCACGGCCAGGGTCTTGCGGACTCGCTGACCGCAATGGGCGCAGTCCTGCGAAGTGAACTGCGGCTCAACCTTCACGACCTGCCGACCAGCTTCTGCCGCTTTGCTCGTCAGGATCAGAAAGAAGGCCTGCCATGCCGCGTCACTGATGGCTTTCGCCAGATGATGATTCTTCACCAGGCCCTTGATGTTCAGGTCTTCGACCGCGATCTGGTCAAACTCGCGGATGATCCTGAGCGCGGTCTGGTGGTGAAAGTCCTGCCGCTGCCGTCGCACTTTCTGATGTTGCTTCCTGAGCAGCACAACTGCCTTGCGGCGGCGGTTGCTGCGCTTGCTTGTGCGGCGCGACACCTTGCGCTGTGCGGTCTTCAACCGGCGTTCGGCGGATTTCAGATGGCGCGGATTCTCAATCACTTCTCCGGTCGAGAGCGTGGCGAAGTTCTCCAGGCCAACATCAACGCCCACGCTGTCGCCGGTCTTCGGAATGAAGCGGCACTGGTTCTCTGCAACGGCAAAGATCACATACCAGCCATCGGCTTCGCGCTTGATCGTACAGGTCCTGATCGTGCCTTCAACGGGACGGCTCAACCGCACGCGGCAACTGCCGATTTTCGACAAATGCAGCTTGTCGCCTTCCAGTCGGAAGCCGCCTTGTGGGTAGCAGAACGAA
>CAYWDW010000429.1:0-5395 GCA_964457105.1 uncultured Heliobacteriaceae bacterium | reverse complement strand
ATTACACGCTCAAGGAAGGCCCCGGCGGCGCGCTGCGCTGGAATTACAAACGCGAAGAGAAATAGCGCAGCCTCACACACCTGAACACACGGGGCGCAGCAGTCATGACTGTTGCGCCTTGTGCTTTTTTGAAGCTGCGAGCCGGGCCGGATTATTTGACAGTCATTGGCAGGGACAGGGGCGGGCGGCGCGGGCGGCTTGTCTGAAGCGACCGGCGTGAATAATTTACGGCGTGGCCGCGAGCAGGTCGCGCACCATTTTCAAATCCTGCCAGGCTTCGCGTTTCTTGTCAGGGACGCGCAGCAGGTAAGCAGGGTTGAAGCTCGGCAGCAGGACGATTTCCTGATCGTTGAGTCGCAGCGTGTAGCGCTGGCCGCGCAACTCAGAGATCGTCTTTTTTGACCGCAGCAGCGTCTGCGCCGCCAGCGCGCCGAAGGCCACGATCACACGCGGCTGCACGGCGAGAATCTGACGCAGCAGAAGCGGGCGGCAATCCTCAATCTCTTCAACTGAAAAGTGTCGTTCGCCAGCCGGAATGCATTTGATGACATTGGCGATGTAAACCTCGTGGCGCGACAACCCGATGGCTGCGAGCATGCGCGTCAGCAGCAGCCCGGCCTGTCCCTGAAAAGGCTGTTCTGATTTGATGTCATCAACGCCAGGCCCTTCGCCAATCAGCATCAGCTCAGCCTGCGCCGGGCCAGCGCCAAAAACAATCGGCAGGCCCGGCTGACAGACGCCGCACACGTGCGACTGGCGCAGGTCAGCGAGGATGCGATCCAGCGAATCATCGGGCGGAACCGCGATGGTTTCTGAGTGTGCGAGTGTTTCGGTGATCGAGAGATCAGCAAACAGCAGACCTTCCTGACCACTGCTTTTGTTGTCTCGGCGTCCGGGCATCGTGGCATGGTGTACCACACTCGGCCCGGCGCAGGCTATTCCGCACCGGCGCGGCTGATCTGTGCGCCCCTGATCGCCATCAGGCTGCGCGACGCCAGCTTGACGCAGTTGCGCCCGCCGTCCTTGGCGCGATAGAGCGCAAAATCCGCCGACTTCAGCACGTCCTCAACCGTCTGGCCATTGGTCGGGAACTCGGCAATGCCGATGCTCATTGTGACGCGCACGTCTTCGCCCTGTTGTGCGAACTGCGGAAACGACAGCGCAGCGACGGCGCGACGCAATCTTTCAGCCAGCGTCTGCGCGGCTTTGGCCGTGCCGTTCATGACGACGGTAAATTCCTCGCCGCCGTAACGCGCAATGATTTCGCCTTCGCGCAGCGAGTTTTTGATGGTCGTCGCAAACTGGCGCAGCACAATGTCGCCGGCTTCGTGACCGTAACGGTCATTGAGCCGCTTGAAATGGTCAATGTCGAGCATCATCACGCTGACCGGAAATTCCTGCCGCCGCGCCAGCCCAATCTGCTGCCTGATGTAATCATCCAGGTAGCGGCGATTGTAAACGCGGGTGTGTTCATCCATCAGCGTGCGGTCTTCGAGCGTTTTCATCAGCCGCAGGTTATTGATCGTCGGCGCCGCCTGATCCACGAGCGCCTTGACGAGGCGCTGGCGTTCAGTCGTCCAGTAATCTGTTTTCGGACTCGCCAGGTGCAGCGCGCCGATGGTTCTGCCACCTGCCGTGATCGGCACACAGAATGACGAACCGCGCTTTTGCATAAATCGGCAGTCGGTACACAGCAGATCCTCGCGCACGTCCGACACCATCATTTCCCGGCCTGCGCGCACGACGCGGCACAGCGGCAGATGCTGCCAGTCCGGCGCGGGCAGTTCAGCGTCTGCCGGATCGCTGCCGTAATCTTCGTGGCTGCCACCGAGCGGGCTGAGCGAACTGACAACCGCCAGCGTGTGGTCTTCGTTGTGGCGATTCAGAATGATGGCCTGGCTGAGTTCGAGCGCGCGAACCTTGTGCAGCAGCGCACGGTGAATCTCTTCTTCCGCCGCCGAAGTCTGGAGCAGCGCATTGAAATCATGCAGTTCATCGAGTTCCTGATTGCGCGTCAGAATGGCCTTTTCGCGTTCGGCAATGCGGTCAGCCATGCGATTGAAGGCGCGCGCCAGTTGGCCGATTTCGTCGTTCGTGCGCTCTTCGACGCGCGGCGCAAGGTCGCCCAGCGTCAGCCGTTCAGCCGCGAGCATCATCTGACTGACCGGGTCAACGATGCGCCGTCCCAGCCGCTGACTGGCGATGACGGTAATCGCAATGACGAACAGACAGAAGATCGCCACGTTCAGAATCAGCGTGTTGCTGAGTCCTTCGATTTCATCGCGGTGTTTGTTAATGGCTCTGGCGTGTGCCGTCCCGATCTCTTCAACGGTTGAGCGAATCTCGGCGACGGCCCGGCGCAGGTCATTGCGGCCAGCTTCGCCTGCACCGAGCAGCGTGCGCCAGCGACTGATGTCAGTCCTTTGCCTGAGTTGCTCAAGGCGTCCGGCCTGGGCCGGATCATCGCTGAGCCGGTCGCCGAGCCGCGTCACTTCAGCCGCCAGCCCGTCCCGCGCGGTGAAATAAGGCAGCAGCGCCTGCGACTGTGCGGCGCTGATTTCGCTGCCGTGCAGCGCCGTTTCAAGTTCAGCGGTCAGCCGGTCAAGATTATTCAAATGTGCGGCGGCTTCCTGCGCGCGTTCATGCCAGCGCAGAGCTTCATTCAGCGTGCGCAGCCCGCCAGCCAGCGAAACGGTGACAATCAGCAGCGCGCTCAGCAGCAGCACCGCACCCAGCGTAATTTTATTCCGGATATTGAGCATCCGGGCAGACCAGTCCGGTTTCCGTGGCATTGCCGGTTAAAGATGGGGCTGGAATGTCAAAGTTATGTGATGTCGGGGCGTCTGAGTCCGGCTTGTGAGGGGGCGACTCCAAACCTGCTTGTTACTGATGCAAGGCGATTGACGGCTGTGAAGGGTGTTTCGCGTCGCATCCCGGAAGAGTTTTATCGGTCAGTTGACGCCGGAAAATTGACACGACTGGTGGTTCTTGTCAATCGCTAAGTTGGGCAATCCTGGCGGCCTGCCGGGATTTTAATTTCCTGACCAGGGCGCCGTGTCAGCCCGATTCAATATCTTGACAGTGCTGTAGCGGGCGGGTAAGATCGCGCTTCATTTTCGGGGCCAGTAGCTCAGCTGGGAGAGCGCCGCGTTCGCAATGCGGAGGTCAGGGGTTCGATCCCCCTCTGGTCCATCTTCAATTCGCAATTCACGGAGGCTTTTCCGAAAGCCTCTTTTTTTTCGCCCTGGATATTCACCAGCTTTTCAACATCACGATGCAGGCCGCTGCCTGCGAGATGCACATACAACATGGTGGATTGCACGTTGGAATGAGCCATCATCTGCTGAATGCGGTTGATGGGAACTTCTTCCTGTGCCAGCCACGTGCCGAAACTGTGCCGCAGGCCGTGCCAGCCGGGCAATCTGTTTCAGCGACTTTTTGCAGTCCCTGAAACAGGTGCCCGTCTTCGGACTGATAAACACGTATCCATCAGTCCGCTGGCCGATGCTCTCGCGCAGCGTGGCCACCAGCGAGTTCATCGGGACATCAATGAATTCGCCCGTCTTGGCCCGTTTGCGCCGGATCATCAGAGAATCAAAATCACACTGCTCAATGGTCAACTGGAACAGATCCCTGCGCGACAGTCCTGTGTGCAGCGCCACGATCACCAGCGGCAGCAGGTGCGCGCGTTCGCCGGTCATCAGCGGCAAAGCGCGGGCCGCCTGTTCGCGCGTCCAGAACTGCGGGCGCCGATGGATGACTTTCAGCGGCCTGACGGCGCGGCAGGGATTGCCCGCGAGCAGCTCGTCATCCACCGCATAATTGAAGACCGCCGAGAGCGCCGACATTTCACGGTTGACGGTCTTCGTATTGCGCTCGGCGCCGTGCTGCGTTTTCAGCGCCAGCCGCGCACGCTGGAAGGCGCGGCAGTCACGGGACGTGATGGCGCTGAGCGGCAGCCCGGCAAAGTGCGCCCGCAGCGCGGCGAAGATGTGACCGTCGCCCTGCACGGATCGTTTCAGCCGCATCGCCCAGGGCAGATACTCGCTGCAATGCCGCTGACGCCGCGCCCGGCGGCGACCTGCGGACGCGCGTTCGGCGCGACCTGCACCGGCTGCGGCTGCGGCTGCGGCGCAATGAACGATGTGACGCGATTGAAGAGCGGGCGAATGATGGTCGCCGCTGCCGCCGCTGCCGCGCCGACTGCCACCATTTTGGCCGTCTGCGGCTTGACCAGCCTGGTCTGCGGCAGCCCCCAGTACAGGCCGTAAGCGATGGCGCCCTTTTTGATGACTTCCATCGCCAGGCTGGTGGATGGCGGCAGCAGGCCGTTAACGGTTTCGCCGATGACCGCGCCGGCAGCGGCCTGGAATGTCGTTGCGACAAACTCCATTACGTCAGCCGACGGGTTGCTGCGCCGGGCGCGGCGGCGCGCCTGTTTCGCCGGATTGCGCCGGTGTGTGGTGTGGGAAGCGGAACGGCTCTGAGTCGTCACGGACTTCTTCGCCGCCTTCGCTTTTTTTCTGGCCATGTTCTTGCTCCTTTTCTTGCCGCCGTTGACGGCCATCAGGTACTGGGCCGGGTTGGCGGGGTTGACTGCTTTGACCATCGGCATAAAGCTGCCTCCGTTGATTGCGGTCACTCGAAGTTGCTGGCGGCTGTGACCGCAACCGAAGCCGCCGTCCTGAACACTCAGTTATGAATGCCGGCTGAATCAATCCAGTAAGCGCCGCCTGCAATCAGCGCGTGGCCGTCTTTGTTGATGACCAGGCGCGGGCGTTCGCCGGTCTCTTCGCCGGCCTTGTGGTAATAGATCGTCTTCATCCGGTCGCCGAGGTGATCCTTCTTTGCGACGTATTCAATGCGGGTGATGACGCCGCCCTGCGCGGGCGAGAGCTTGTAATTCCTGCCCAGCACATAAAGCTGATCCTTGCTGACGGGATGTTCGGCGAGCTGCGGTGAATCGGGTCTGCCGCCGAAATCGAGCGGCGTTTTGCCCTGCAGATAAATCTTATGCAGCGGGCCGAGGATCGTGACCACCTGCGGCGCGCCGCTGCCGGTGGGCGCAAACATGTCAACCACCTTGTGCGGTTCGCGTCCGTGAAATTCGTGATAAGCCTCACGCGCCGCTGTCATCAGTTCCGCGTCAGGATTGCGGCGACTTCTCACCACCACACGCTTCGCCCTGATGTTGATCGTCGTCTTGTTGCGCCGCTTCGCGGTTGCTGCTTTTTTCTGTTGCGCGGCTTTGATGACGGCGCGCATGGCTTTTTTCAGTTCGCTGTTGCTGGCGGTTTTGAACTTTGCGCCCAGCTTCTGTTTGACGGCTGACAGCACCGTCGGATTGCGGCGCAGCGTTTTGAGCAGTTCATCCATCGAAGCGTCAGGCGCAAAC
>CAYWDW010000428.1:0-5396 GCA_964457105.1 uncultured Heliobacteriaceae bacterium | reverse complement strand
CCGAATTCCGACTGCCGACTGCCGACTTCCGACTTCCGATTCTGAGTTCAGCATTCGAGCTGGTCGCGCTGCAATTTGAAGCCCCGGATGTTGCCGAGCAGGGTGACGGCAATCGCTTCGGGCTGAAACATCGCCTGGGCCAGGCGCTGCACGTCCTCAACGGTCACGGCGTTGACCTGCGCGATGACTTCATCCTGCGAGACGAATTCGCCAAAGGTGATTTCCTGCTGCGCAAGTGAACTCATCCGCGAGGAGGTTGATTCAAGGTTGAGAATCAGTCCGGCTTTCAACTGCTCCTTGTTGCGTTCAAGTTCTTCGCGGCTGACAGCTTCGCATTTGAGGCGGCGCAATTCGGCCATCGTCGCATCAATGGTGCGGCTCAGATGCTCCTTCGAGGCACCCGCGTAAATATCCAGGTTGCCGCAATCCTTGTAAGCATTCGTGGCGGCATAGATCGTGTAAACCAGCCCGCGATCTTCGCGCACCGACTGAAAGAGCCGCGAACTCATCCCGCCGCCGAGAATCGTGCTCATCAGATAAGCGACATAACGATCATCGCTCGACAGCGAAGGGCAGGGCACGCCGATGACCAGGTGCGCCTGCTCCAGGTTTTTCTTGTGGCGCAGCGTGATGTGCGGCTGCGGGCGCGGCGCGGGCGAAGCGGGCGCGGCGTGACCGGCTTCCAGCCCGCCGAAATGTTGTGCCGCCAGTTCCACCATCGCTTCGTGCGCGATGTTGCCCGCCGCCGCCAGCACCAGGTTGTCAGGCCGGTAATGCTGCGCGTAATGCAGGCGCACCTGATCGCCGATGAAATTCGACAGCGTCTGCGGCGTGCCGAGAATCGGGCGGCCCAGCGCGTGATCGGGGTAGAACTTTTCTGAAAAGATTTCAAAGACCAGATCGTCGGGTGTGTCCTCGACCATCTTGATCTCTTCCAGAATGACGTTACGTTCCTTGTCGAGTTCGGCGGCATCGAAAGCCGGGGCCGTCACCAGGTCGGCAATCAGTTCAAAGGCGCGCGGCAGATGTTCATCCAGCACCTTGTTGTGAAAGCCGACAAATTCCTTGCCGGTGAAAGCGTCGAGATGCCCGCCGAGCGCGTCGGATTCTTCGGCAATCTGCGCGGCTGAGCGTCGCCGCGTGCCTTTGAAAAGCGCGTGCTCGATGAAATGCGAAAGCCCGTTGGCCGCTGCCGTTTCGTGGCGCGACCCGGTGCGCAGAAAAATACCGAAACTGACGGACCGCACTTCGGTCATCTGTTCGGTGATAACGATCAGCCCGTTATCAAGCCGGGTCTGGCGAATGTTGGGATCACTACCCATCAGGTTACCTCTGAAATGAATCGGTGTGATTGAGCGATGAAAGATCGTATCACGAGATGAGGGCGAGTGTCAGTCTGCCGAAATTCCCAGGGAGCGTAAGAAGCACGAACACGGCGCGCCGGCGTCCCGCCTGCCTGTGATTCGATCAGAGAACCTTCAGCGGAAGACAGGCAGGCGGGACGCCTGCGCTCCTTGTTTGCGCTCCTTCAGCCGACCAGTTTGAGGCGGCTGCCGGGCGGCAATGCTTCAAAGTTCGCAGTTGTTTCGGTCGGCTGACCTTCCGCCGACAGTGGCGGCGGGGTGACCACGCTGATCGGCAGACCGAGAACTTCGCGGCTGAGTCGCCGGAAGTCAGTTGAAGCGGTGCTGACGGGCAGATATTCGATGACCGATTTGGCGCGCGCGGCGGCCTCGACAAGGCGCAGGCTCGTGCGAATGCGGGTCTGGTAAAGCTTGTCGCCAAAGATGCCCTGAAGTTCCTGTTCAAGTTCGCGGTCTATTTTCTGCCGTTCGTCATAATGATTCAGGGCGACCCTGATGGCCGGGGAACGTTTGCCGCGCAGCGAGCTGATTTCACCAATCCACGACACGAGCGCCGAAACGCCCTTGAGCGTGTAGCTGCCGCACGAGACGACGATCACCACCTGACCGGCCACATCAATGCCGGCCTGCGTCGAGCGACTCAGCCCGGCGGGCGTGTCAATCAGAATGTAATCGTACTGCGTCAGGACCCGGCTCAGATGCTTTCTCAGCAGGTTTTCCGAGACCGGCAGCCGTTCGACATTTTCGCGCAGGTCGCGCTGATAACGGTTGGGAATCAGATCAACTGAGGTGCGCACGGGCAGGACGTATTCGGTAATGTTGGCGGAAGGCACGAGCAGCAGCCGGTCGGCAGTTTTCGTGCTGGTGATCGGTTCGGCAGCGAGGCTGTGACCAAGATTGCCCTGCGGATCAAGATCTACGCACAGGACTCGCTGATTGTGTTCGAGGGCCAGGCACACCGCCAGATTGTGAGTAATCGTGGTCTTGCCTGTGCCGCCTTTCTGATTGACGAGGGCTATGACCTGAGCCTGCATCTGGAGAGTTCCTCCCGGGGGAGGTGCGTTACTTCTCCTGAACTGGTCAGCCACCGACGGGGCGGGTGTCTTTTCCAGCATAATTGTGACTTCTGATGCGTTGCTTTCCGTTAGCAGTGGCCCTGGCTTTCATTCGGACAGAAAGCCGGGACAGATGGGGGTTAGTGACCGATGACCGCGTCAGTATAGCCGGAGCGCGGCACGATTACCAGATGACGCACAGCTAACTGAGTCAGGTGAAAATCAATCTCCCCTGAAGCGGTCCGAAAAGACCAGGTCTTTCCTCAGGGCAGGAGGCTAATCAGTCCGCACGCGCGGCGCGAACTGCTGCTGCACGCGGGCGACCAGTTCATCAACGCTTTCAGCCGTGAATCCGGCAGTGCTGACCGGCGGCAGAACTTCCAGGAAAACATCGTGGGGCAGGCAGTATTTGGTGCCTTTGCGCATCACCAGGCGCGTGTCATTGACCACGACCGGCACAATCGGGACGCCCGCTTCAAGCGCCATAAAAAACAGGCCCTTCTTGAATTCCTTCAATCGCCCGTCCACGGTGCGCGTGCCTTCGGGAAAGCCGACATAGGATCGTCCTTCCCTCAGATGTCTTGCGCCCCGGCGAGTGCTGGCAATCGCCGCCTCCCGATTGCGGCGGTCAATCGGGATGACATCAATCAGTTCGATGGCCTGTTTGAAGATGGGAATGCTGAAGACTTCCTGCTTGGCCAGAAAACTGGGGTTGCGGTCGAGATAAGCAATCAGCAGCGGCGGGTCCAGATTGCTCTGATGATTGGCCACAAAGACATAAGGCTGCTGCGGGTCGAGATGTTCGAGGCCGCTGGCGTGAACGCGCGCGCCCGCCGTGCGCAGGTAAAGCCGCGCGCCGAATTTGCCGAACGGATAAATGAAATCCCTGACGCCAAAGAGTCGCCGTAACAGATAACCGACCGGAATGACCGGCAGCCCGATTATCAGAAAGCAGAGCGCCGCCACCACAAAGGTCGCGTAATAACGCAGTCGCGCGAGCAGGCCCGGTTCCGACGCCGCATTTGACGGGGAAGCGCTGACCAGCGTCTCTTCTTTGTGGGCTGTCATCAGGGAGGCTACCTTTCCCGCATGCAGAAAAACCAGGTTGTGCGGCCTTGACCAGCTTCAGCGGACCGCGCTGACCGGCGCGGCACGGATGAATGGGATGACCACTCGGTCAGCCGGTCAGGATGAATTATTAAGCGTGCCGGGTCTGTCAGATGACCGTGCCATCTGTGATCGTCACGTTTTTCGGCACAATGACGATGCCCTCGCGGATCAGGTATGTGCCGTTCGGGTCGTCGTAATGTTCGCGCCCGGCTTCATTCAGAATGCGCACGTTCGAGCCGATGCGCACATTCTTGTCAATAATCGCCTTGCGGATGATCGTGTTTTCACCGATGCCCATCCAGGGAATGCCGTGCCGCCGCTCCATTTCAAGCTCATCGAGCGTCTGGTAGTAATCGGCGCCCATAATCAGCGCGTGTTCGATGCGCGAATAATTTTCGATGCGCGAACGAATGCCAATCACGGAATGGTCAATCCAGACGCGATTGAGAATGCAGCCTTCAGAAATAATCGAATCACGAATCTGACAGTCAATCAGTTTCGAGCCGGGCAGAAAGCGCGCGCGCGTGTAAATCGGCGCGTCGGCATCGAAGAGATTGAACTTCGGCAGAATGTTCGCCATGTCCAGATTGGCGTGATAGAACGAACTGATCGTGCCGATGTCTTCCCAGTACCCATCGAACAGAAAGGCCTGCACGTGATCCTTTTCAATGGCCGCCGGAATCACCTCGCCGCCGAAATCAGCGAAACGCTCATTCCTGAGCAACTCGCGCAGCGCCTCGAACCTGAAGACATAGACGCCCATCGAAGCCAGGTAGCAGCGGCGTTCGGCATCCTCGCGCGTCAGGCCGAGCTGTGTCGTGTCCACGCGCATCGCGGCGAGCTGATCCTTTGGCGGCTTTTCGCGGAACTCGACAATGCGGCCCTCGCTGCTCGATTTCAGCAGGCCGAAGCTTGATGCGCGGGCTTCGTCACACGGAATCACTGAAATCGTCACGTCGGCCTGCGTCTCTTCGTGATGCCGCAGGAATTCGCGGTAATCCATCCGGTAGAGATGGTCGCCCGACAGAATCAGCACGTTGTCGGGCCGAACGTCTTCGATGTGCATCATGACCTGCCGCACGGCGTCGGCAGTGCCCTGAAACCAGTCCTTGTTGGTCGGCGTCTGTTCCGCTGCCAGAATGTCCACAAAGCCGTCTGAAAACGGACTGAACCGATAGGTGCGCGCAATATGGCGATTGAGCGAGGCTGAATTGAACTGCGTCAGCACATAGACCTTGCTGATGTCGGAGTTGATGCAGTTGGAGAGGGTGATGTCAATCAGGCGGTATTTGCCGCCGAGGGGAACCGCCGGTTTTGAGCGATGCCACGTCAGAGGAAAAAGCCGTGTCCCCTGACCGCCGCCCAGAATCAGTGCCAGAGTCTCTTTTTTCATATAATCCTGCTGGTGCCTGACCGCTTGTTGTTGGTTGTTCGGGGAGCAAAGAGAAGCAAGCCGACAGTCTGGCTCACGGATGCTGACTGAGCTAAGCTGTCACGCGCCCGTGAGAATAAGTAAGGCATCAGGCATTTTCAAGGGCACAGGAGGCATTGCCTGACAAGGAACGCCGAACAGGGAGCCGCACAGGGAGTCGAACAGGGAGTCGAACAAGGAGCGAAACAAGGAGCGCAGGCGTCCCGCCTGCCTGTGTTTCGATTCCGGCGCCTTTCGCGGATATAGACCAGTTTGCGATTGAGTGTCTGGGAAGGCTCGCTGGATCAGGGCCGCGAGCGTGAGCGAGCGTCGCTCAAGATAAGGCACGCTCGCTCACGCTCGCGGTCCTGATCCAGACACCCAACTGAAAACCGATCTAAGCAGGCGGGACGCCTGCGCTCCTTGTTTGCGCTCCTTGTTTGCGCTCCTTGTTTG
>CAYWDW010000427.1:0-5412 GCA_964457105.1 uncultured Heliobacteriaceae bacterium | reverse complement strand
CTAAAGTCTTGCACTGAAAGTGCATAGTTTTGTACTAGCGCGCTGGAACAATAAAACAGGAAAAAGATGCGGTGAATCTAAACGCCGCAGCAGGCGATGTCAAGCAGGGGCAACCCAGGGAGCGAAACAAGGAACGCAGGCGTCCCGCCTGCTCAGTTTCAATCAAAGTGTCTTGCGCGAAACAAGGAGCAAACAAGGAGCGCAGGCGTCCCGCCTGCTCAGTTTCAATCGAAGTGTCTTGCGCGAAATACAGGCAGGCGTCGCGGCCCGCTCAGTTTCAATCGAAGTGCCTTGCGCGAAATACAGGCAGGCGGGACGCCTGCGCTCCTTGTTCGTTTCCTTATTACTTTGTTTGCCCGCGCTGCAGCAGTCTGATGAATTCGCTCGCCGCCGGGCTGAAGCTTTTGCCCTTGCGGTGAATGATGCCGAGCGGGCGGGTAAAGGTGCCTTCGGTAAAATTGAGCGCGACCAGCAACCCGCTGCGGACTTCGCTCGCCACTGCCGTTTCGGGCAGGATCGAAAGGCCGATGCCGACCTCGACTGAACGCTTGATGGTTTCGATGTTGTCGAATTCCATGACGACATTCACGCTGATGTGGTGCTGCCGCAGGATGCGGTCAATCGTTTTGCGCGTCGGGATGTGACGCTCAAAGGCGACGAATTCCTCGCCAGCCAGTTGCTTCAGGCTGACGCGGCGACGCCGGGCGAGCGGATGTTCAGGGCTGCAGACGAGGACGAGTTTGTCCTGGCGAAACGGAAGCACCACCAGATTCGGCTTGCGCAGCGGCAGCGCCACGATGCCGAAATCAATCGTGTGATTGAGACAGGCTTCGCAGATTTTATCCGTCCGGCTGTATTCGATGTGCACGCGGGCCTGCGGATAAGTTTTGATGAACTGCTTCACGTAAGGCGGCAGTTCGTGCAACCCGATGCTGTAAACTGTCGCCACGCGGACGGCCCCGGCAATGTCGGCTGACTGATCGCGCATCCGTTCTTCGAGCGCGCGAAAGCGGTCCAGCAGTTCGCGGCATTCCGTATAAAAGATGCGCCCGCTTTCGGTCGGCACGGCGCGACGGCGGTTGCTGCGTTCAATCAGCGGCTGTCCGTAACGCTGCTCCAGCGCCCGCACCTGCTGACTGATGGCCGATTGCGATACGAAATTCAGCGCCGCCGCCTTTGAAAAGCTGCCCGTTTCAACCAGGTCGCAGAAACTTTTGAGCGTTTCAATATGCATGGAAAGCTGCGGTCGGTGGTCAGTGGTCAGTGGTCCATTGTCAGTTGTCCGTTGTCCGTTGTTGATTCATCCGCCTGCAAAATGACCCGACACTGGCTGACCACGGACCACTGACCACGGACAATGGACAACTGACCACGGACCACTGACCATCAGTTCTGCTTATCTTCAAAATAATTCTTTTGAATTTTACTTATGGCAGGGCGATGCGTAAACTTTATCTCGCCTTCCCATCTCTATGAGTCAGGATTCAGACAACTATGGCAGCCAATATTGAAGTGAAGCAGGGCGCAGCAGCCCCGGCGAATCTGCTGGTCAGATTCTTTCAGTCATCGCTCGGCAAAAAGTATGTGGTCGCGGTGACGGGATTTCTGCTGTTCGTCTTTGTGGTCATGCATATGCTGGGGAATTTGCAGATTTTCCTCGGCCCGAATGCGATCAATGCCTATGCCGCGTTTCTGAAATCAACGCCGGAACTGCTCTGGCCTGCGCGCATCGGGTTGCTCGTGATTGTCATTCTGCACATCGGCACGACGATCAGTCTGTGGCAGGAAAATCGCGCCGCCCGTCCGGTGAAATATGACCGGGGCAAACCGCCGGCCTCGAGCCTGGCCGCGCGCACGATGATTGTGAGCGGGCTGATTATTTTCGCGTTCATCGTGTTTCACCTGGCTCATTTCACGGTCGGGCTGGTGAATCCGGCGCTGCTGGCGCTCAGGGATCCGAAAGGCCGGCACGATGTCTATCAGATGATGGTTGACGGGTTCTCCAATCCGTTTATTTCGATTTTCTACATTGTGGCGATGGGCCTGCTGTGCCTGCATCTGGGTCACGGGGCCAGCAGTATGTTTCAGTCGCTCGGCCTGAAAAACCGGGCGTGGGACGGCGCGATTGACAAGTTTGCCAAAATCGCTGCCGCCGCTATTTTCATTGGCAATTGCGCGATTGTGATTGCCGTGTGGACAGGCCTGCTCAGGTAATAACCGTCCGCCAGGCTGCCAGCCTGGCGCGGTCTCTGACACAGGGTCACTGACGGGACGATTTGATTCGTTCGTGAACAAAGCTCCTGGAAAACACGACAAGCTGGCAGCTTGTCGAACATCGGCTGAAGCTATGTCAATTACTCTCAATGCCGGAGCGCCTTCCGGCCCGCTTGAAACGAAGTGGTCGCGGCACAAACAGGAAATCAGGCTGGTCAACCCGGCCAACAAGCGCAAGTTTGAAGTCATCGTCGTCGGCACGGGTCTCGCCGGGGCTTCGGCGGCGGCGACGCTTTCGGAACTTGGCTACAGCGTCAAGGCCTTCTGCTTTCAGGACAGCCCGCGCCGCGCGCACAGCATCGCCGCGCAGGGCGGCATCAACGCGGCCAAGAATTATCCGAACGATGGCGACAGCGTGTATCGCCTGTTTTACGACACGATCAAGGGCGGCGACTTTCGCTCCCGCGAGGCCAATGTTTACCGCCTCGCTGAAGTCAGCTCGAACATCATTGATCAGTGCGTCGCGCAGGGCGTGCCGTTCGCGCGCGAATACGGCGGCAAACTCGCCAATCGTTCGTTCGGCGGCGCGCAGGTCTCGCGCACGTTTTATGCGCGCGGTCAGACCGGACAGCAACTGCTGCTCGGTGCCTATTCGGCCCTGAGCAAACAGATTGGCGCGGGCAGCGTCAAAATGTACCCGCGCACCGAGATGCTCGACATCGTGCTCGTCAACGGTCACGCCAAAGGCATCATCACGCGCAATCTGCTCACGGGCCGCATCGAAGCGCACGCCGGTGATGCCGTCGTGCTGGCGACCGGCGGTTACGGCAATGTCTATTACCTTTCGACCAATGCGAAGGGCTGCAACGTGACGGCGACGTTTCGCGCTTATAAAAAGGGCGCGGCCTTTGCCAATCCCTGCTACACGCAGATTCACCCGACCTGCATTCCGGTCAGCGGCGATTATCAGTCGAAGCTGACGCTGATGTCTGAATCGCTGCGCAACGATGGCCGCGTCTGGGTGCCGAAAAAGGCCGGTGACAAACGCCGCCCGTCTGAGATCCCGGACGGCGAGCGCGATTACTATCTGGAAAGAAAATATCCGAGCTACGGCAACCTCGCGCCGCGCGACATTTCATCGCGCGCGGCCAAGGAAGCCTGTGACCACGGCCTCGGCGTCGGCCCCGGCGGGCTGGGCGTCTATCTTGATTTTGCCGATTCCATCAGACGCCTCGGGCAGAAGGTCATCGCTGACCGCTACGGCAACCTGTTCGATATGTATCAGCGCATCACGGGCGAAAACCCGTATGAGGTGCCGATGCGCATCTATCCGGCAGTGCATTACACAATGGGCGGGCTGTGGGTTGATTACAACCTGATGAGCAATGTGCCGGGCCTGTTTGTCGTCGGTGAAGCGAACTTTTCGGATCACGGCGCGAACCGCCTGGGCGCGTCAGCCCTGATGCAGGGCCTGGCCGACGGCTATTTCATTCTGCCTTACACCATCGGCGGATACTTTGCTTCGGTGAAAGAGAAACGGCCTTCGGTTGATCATCCTGAATTCACAAAAGCTGAAGCCGAGGTGAACGCGCGCCTCAACAAGCTGCTTTCAATTCGCGGCAAGCGCACGGTGCGCGACTTTCATCGTCAGCTTGGACTGCTGATGTGGCATCAGGCGGGGATGGCGCGCAACGCCGCGGGGCTGAAAAAGGCGCTCAGTGAAATCGTCGAAATCCGGCAGGAGTTCTGGGAAAACGTCAACGTCCTCGGTGACAACGACGAATTCAATCAGGCGCTGGAAAATGCCGGGCGCGTCGCTGACTTTCTGGAATTTGCGGAACTGCTCTGCTTCGATGCGCTGCACCGCAACGAATCGTGCGGCGGCCACTTCCGCGAAGAGTATCAGACCGCCGACGGCGAGGCGCTGCGCGATGACGAACATTTCGCCTACGCCGCCGCCTGGGAATATGCGGGCATTGATTCCTATCCGCAACTCAACAAGGAACCGCTGGTCTATGAATTCGTCCACATGGCGACAAGGAGCTACAAGTAAATCATGAGTGAACAGATGACTCTGACCCTCAGGGTCTGGCGCCAGGAAAACGCCGACACGCCCGGCAGGTTCGTTGAATACAAACTCGACAAGGTCGTGCCCGACATGTCGTTTCTGGAAATGCTCGACGTACTCAACGAGGATCTGACGCAGCGCGGCGAAGACCCCGTCGCCTTCGATCACGACTGCCGCGAAGGCATCTGCGGCATGTGTTCGCTGGTCATCAATGATCGCCCGCACGGGCCGCTCGATGACTGCACAACCTGTCAGTTGCACATGCGCGAATTCCGGGACGGCGACACGGTCACGATTGAACCCTGGCGCGCGAAATCATTCCCGGTCATCAAAGACCTCGTGACTGACCGCAGCGCCTTTGATCGCATCATTCAGGCCGGCGGCTTCGTCGCCGTTTCGACCGGCGGCGCGCCGGACGGCAATGCCCTGCCGGTTCCGAAGGAAGCTGCCGACAAGGCGATGGACTCTGCGCAGTGCATCGGCTGCGGCGCGTGCGTCGCGGCGTGCAAGAACGCTTCGGCAGTGCTTTTTGTTTCGGCCAAAGTGTCGCACCTGGTACAACTGCCGCAGGGCAAAGTCGAACGCTACCGCCGCGTCACAAAGATGGTCGAGCAAATGGACGCCGAAGGTTTTGGCAGTTGCACCAACATCGGTTCCTGCGAAGCCGTCTGCCCGAAAGGCATCACCCTTGAAAACATCGCGCGAATGAACCGCGAATACTTCATGGCGCAACTCAGGAGCGGCGGCAAATCCTGAGAGCCTCAGACCACAGTTTTTTTGCACGAACGCGCCAGGCCCTGAGGTCCGGCGCTTTTTTGTGGCCGACGGGTTTCTGTCCAGGGCTTTTGCAAAGTCACCCTGAAGCGCGGTGTAGTACTTGAAAAGCCTCTGATAAGTGCGTGCTGTAATACCTGCGCGCTTTGGCCAGGTTGTCCCACCCCAGCGCAGCAAGCCAATCAGCAGGTTGTGAATAATCGCCAGGCACTCTGCGGCGACAGCGGATGTCATCCGGCAACGGTCTTCGCCGAAGGTCACATCGCGGCGGTCAGGCAGACCATCCGATGCACATTGCCGTTGTTGTCGCTGCTGTTCGCAAACGGATTCCACGCATTGCGCGCCGCCGTCCCGTA
>CAYWDW010000426.1:4134-5425 GCA_964457105.1 uncultured Heliobacteriaceae bacterium | reverse complement strand
AAGCCCATCTTTCGGCGCGACAGAATTGCAGGCGGCAGCACCCCGCGCATGGCCCGGCGCAGAATGTATTTCGTCGTCAGCCCGCGCAGTTTGAGGCTGACCGGCAGCCGCGCCGCAAATTCAACGAGGCGGTGATCGAGAAACGGCACGCGGCTTTCAAGGCTCGCGGCCATGCTCATCTGATCCTGCTTCATCAGCAGTTCCGGCAGGTATGTTTGCAGATCAATCGCCAGCAACCGGTCAAGCAGTGAATCAGCGCCATCGGCTGACAGTTCGTTCAGACCGCGATAAGGATTGCGGTCGCTGAGGCGCGCCTGCGTTGCGCCTGACAGCAGCGCGGCCTGGGCCGAACGGGTAAAGACCGCGAAGTTATCGAAGTAAATATCTTCAAGCTCAGGCGCGAGACACAGAAAGGTGCGCGACAGTTTGCGCGGCAGGGCTGATGCCGTGTGCGCTGCGATCATCTGCCGCACGCTGCGGCGCACTGCGGCGGGCACGGCGTTGTGCCACAGCCGACCGCACGTCAGATTGACAATCGTCTTGCGGTATTTGTCGTAACCAGCCAGCAGCTCATCGCTGCCTTCGCCGGTCAGCACCACCCGGACGCGCTGTGCGGCAAGTTGCGCGACAAAATAGAGCGGAATGCTTGACGGATGCGCCAGCGGCTCATCTTCGTGCCAGATGAGTTGCGGCAGCGCGGCAAAGAAATCGTCCGGGGTGACGGTGATTTCGTGATGCTCAGTGCGGAAGGCCCGCGCCACCAGGCGCGCATATTCAAATTCATTGGCTTCGCGTTCAGTAAAGGCGACCGAAAAGGTATTCACCGGCTCAGTGACCTGTTCCCTCATCAGGGCGGCAATCGCGCTTGAATCAATCCCGCCCGACAAAAACACGCCGAGCGGCACGTCAGCCATCAGATGCGACCGGACCCCGTCGCGCAGCAGTTCGCTGAATTCGTCAACGTATTCGCGCTCGCTGGCCGGTCGTTCATCCTTTGCAAAGCTGACATCCCAGTACCGATCAATGCGCACGCGGCCCTGCTGCCAGATCAGCGTGTGCCCCGGCAGCAGGCGTTTCACGCCGCGATACAAAGTCTCAGCGCCCGAAGTCCCGCGACTGGCCAGATAATCAGGCAGCGCCTCGTGATTGAGTTCTGCTGTGATCGCGCCCGCCGCCAGCAGCGCCTTGATTTCTGACGCGAAATGAATCGTGCCGTCATCGCTCAGCGTGTAATACAGCGGTTTGATGCCCAGCCGGTCACGCGCCAGCAGCAGTTGCCGGCGGTTTTCAT
>CAYWDW010000426.1:0-4124 GCA_964457105.1 uncultured Heliobacteriaceae bacterium | reverse complement strand
CACGCGGCGCCGAATTGTTCATACAGATGAATGATCGTTTCAGTGTCGCAGTTGGTGCGGTACTGATGACCGTGCGCTTCAAGCTGCGGGCGCAGTTCGCGGTGGTTATAGATTTCGCCGTTGAAAACGATGTGAATCGTCCCGTCTTCATTCGTCATCGGCTGCTGCCCGTTGTACAGATCAACGATGGCCAGGCGGCGATGGCCGAGCGCCACGCCGGGCCGCAGCCATAACCCTGCGCCATCAGGCCCGCGATGCCTGAGCGTGTCGCGCATCTGCATCATCCGGCCTTCATTCGGCATTTGCTGACGCGGCGAAGCTGTTCCGTTAATTCCACACATAATTCAGAATCTTTCGCGTGACCTGCGCTTGCAGGGGCTGATGGACGGCACGATGACAGTCACAAATTCCACCGGCCCGACGGCTTCGGCTTCAAACACCGCAACCGGAGCGGTCGCGCGCTGTGCATAGGCGCGCGAAACTTCGCCTTGTTCGATGCGCGCCAGCATCTGCCCCGCGCCGTGGACGTTGAGATTCAGGCGATGGCCATGCGGCGCAAAGGCCTGCACGCTGCTGCCGGTGGCGCGGGCGCGCACGCCGACCGGAAAGTGATAGCGAATGGCATAACGATGCTGGCCGCGCGCATTGAAACTGTCGCGCACGACCAGGTAAGGCAACTGACCGGTTGCCCGGTTCGCCTTGATGAACAGCACCGAACGGGTGTGCGTGACCGGATCGCTCAGGCGTTCATAGCCGTTGTGACTGCCCTCAAAATAAATAATGCTGCCGGTGGCGATGAATTCGCTGACCTGTGTCTGCGCGACCTGCTGCCACGCAAACGGCCCGGCAGGTACTGACTGCGGTTCGTCGTCAACGGTGACAGTGTTGTGCGCCGCCGTCAGCCGGAACTGATCGCGCAACTGCGGATCGCCCGTGTAAGTGAACGTGCCCGGATCAATCAGCCAGTTGCAACCGTCAGCCGCAAACTCCAGGCTCAGCGCGTCGGCGTGCGCGTGACCGCAACTGCCCGCGCCGTGCGGCCCGCCGTCAATCAGCGCATAACCCGCGACGGGCGACCATCCGTCACGCATCACATAACAACCGCCATCAGGAAAAGCGCGCGACTGATGGCGCGGCGGTTCAGGTTCAAGCGCGTCGTAATGCGACAAACCGTGCGGCCCCAGCAGCCACAGCGTTTCGACGGCGGCTTCACCGGCGACATACTTCCAGTCGCTGCGCCTGAACAGCGCTGCGCCCGTCGCCAGCGTGTCGCGGAAGTCGTCAGCCGCGCGCCCGGCAAAATGAATCAGCCTGCCGCCGTCATCATCACCGGTCAGCGGCGTCGTGCCATCAGGCCGCGTCGTCCACATCAGATGATCGAGCATCAGCTTCAAACGATCTTCGACCACGCCGGGCAGCCTGACGTCACGCACCCTGGCCAGCGCCACCAGGTGCGTATAAAAATCCGCCGTGTAGCGGTGGTAATAAGATGCCTGCTCAAAATAAACGCCGTCCTCGCGCACCTGCACGGGCATCTGCTCAAGCAGTACACGGTAGCCGAGGTCGCACCATTCGCTGCTGCGTTGCAGTTCGGTCAGCGCCGTGCCGAGATAAACCAGGCCCAGCGCTTCGCCGGTCAGATGCGTATTCGGGCTGAAGTAACGCGACAGGTAAGTTTCAATGTGGCTGCCGTGCGCGATCAGAAACTTCATCAGCCGCAGCACAAACCCGGATGACAGCGCCGCCGCACCCGCCAGCAGATGCCAGGCCCACAACCACGCCATCGCGCGAAATGAAACCTCAAGGCTGCTTGCCCAGTTGATGCCGCGACCCGGCGGGTTGGCGTCCATCCACGCCGTGGCCTGCGCGACAAAGGCTTCAGCATATTTCTCGTCATCGGTCAGCCAGTACGCCTGACCGAAGGTGACGAAATGGCTGTGACGATTGAGTTCCCAGATCAGCTTCTTGTCACCGACCGCTGCCGGGTTGAGATAATCAACGCGGCTCCAGTGAACAAGCGGCGCGCGGCGACCCGTGAGCGGTTCCAGATGCCAGTCAATCGGTTCGCCGAAACTCACGTCCTGCAAGCCCAGCAGATCGAAGCGACCAGTCAGGGCGCGATCAGCGCGATCAATGATGGCGCGGCGCTCAAGCGGAAAACGGCTTTGCATCAGTCTGACGATTTCAGCGCGAAAGGCCGGAGTCGGAAAAAAAGTCGGCCTGACTGTCGCCGCGCCGCCGGGCTGAAACGAACGGTGCAGCCTGACGGCGGTTTGCCACGCGGTTTCTTCAGCCGTGTCAAAACGCAGGAATGATTTGTATTCGCGCTGCAACTGTTCATTGCTCAGTTCGCCCGCGCCACCGATGCGTTCGCGCAAACGCGCCAGTTCCTGCCGACTGCGTTCGTGCAGTTCGCGCCAGTCCATCTGACGCAGCTTTTTCAGCCTGGTGTTGTTCATATGTTCAGTGCTGAAATGGAACGTGAATCCACCACAGAGGTCACAGAGGTTTACAGAAGAGATCAGCTTTGATGCCGCCTCTGTGAACCTCTGTGGTGAATTTCCATTGACGAGTGTTTCTGAAAAACAAATTCGTTGCAGCCGAGTCCGGCATTGCCGCAGATCATTTCAGTCAGCGTGAAGTCGCGGTCACGAAAGAACCGAAAGATGGCTTCGGGGCTGGCGAATTCGTAAGGATAACCGCCGACCCAGTCCACCAGGTCGTGCCAGCGATTCATCCCGCGACGCGGCGAAGGCACGCGCCACGATTGCAGATAAGTTTTCATCTGCCCGCTGATGAGCGCGCGCAGCGCCGATTTGACTTCCTGCGGCGCGCTGACCAGCACGGTGTAAGGCACACGGCACACGCCCGGCAGGCGGTTGTAGATTTGCTTGAGCCGGTGCCAGCGCAGGCTGCGCGTGCCCTGATCGTTGTAAATGGCGATGACCAGTTGCCCGCCCGGAGCGACCAGCGGGTGAATGTTGTCGAGCGCCTGCCACATCGCCCCGGTGTGATGCAGCACGCCCCACGAATAGACCACCTCGAACTGCCCCAGCCGGTGCAGGTAACTCTGATCCAGCACCGAGGCCTGCTCAATCGTCCATTGCAGATCGCCGGAGTAATAACGCCGCTTCAGTTCCTCAGTGCAGGCCACCGATTGCGGATCGAAATCAAACGAATGCACCGTCGCGCCCAGGTTGCGCGCCGCGAGGCTGAACAACCCGCTGCCCGAACCCGCATCCAGAAAGCGCCGCCCTGCGAGCGATGAAACATTCAGCATCACGTTGAGCGAGTTTTCAGCGCGGCTGATGCGTTCATCGCTCAGCGTGGTCAGAAAGCGCGCCCAGTTGCGGCCAAATGTGAATCGCTCGCCGCGCCTGACTTCGCGGGCGTGCAGCTCAGCATTCAGTTGTGTGACAGCTTCGGTCATCGCGGTGACAGTTGTTTTCACCATCGTTCAGCCAGCCCTGCCGGAGTTGTGCGGTCAGGCGCCGACCACTTGAAATCACGGAAAATGAAATCGCGGCTGCGCAGAATTTTTTGTGACAGTGCGCGCTCGCGTTCACGCAGCAGGTCTTCGTAAAGTTTTTCGACCGCTGAAACGGCGCGCTGCATACTGAAGCGCGAAGTGATGAATTCACGGGCCTGCGCGGCGATCACTGCTTGTTGCGCCTCGTTGCCAAGCGCCGCATTGATGGCCTTGAAAAGCGCCTCAGCATCGCCCGGCAGCGCCAGCCATCCGGTGCGGTTTTCAGTCAGCAGTTCGGTCACGCCGCCGACTGCCGTCGCCACGACCGGAACCCCGGCGGCCATCGCTTCCATCACAGCATTCGGCAAACCTTCGTGCAGCGAAGCCAGCACCGCCAGGTCGCAACCCGCAATCAGTTGCGCCGCGTCAGCACGATCACCCGTCAGATGCACGCGCTCAGCCACGCCGCATTGCGCGGCCAGCTTTGTGATTTCAGCTTTCAGCGGCCCGTCGCCGATCAGCACCAGGTGAGCCTGCGGATGAATGTCAGCGACCTGCGCGAAGGCTTCGATCAGAAAGCGATGCCCCTTGACCGGCTGCAAACGCGCGACTGACCCGATCAGCAGCGCGTCATCATTCAGTCTGAGTTCATCGA
>CAYWDW010000425.1:0-5435 GCA_964457105.1 uncultured Heliobacteriaceae bacterium | reverse complement strand
TGGCTCCTTGTTGGCTCCTTGTTGGCTCCTTGTTGGCTCCTTGTTGGCTCCTTGTGAAGAATGGTGATTGAGCGGGGAAATGATTACAGGCGGCTGCTGACCGACAGGATGTTCTGAATGCGCGAGAGCAGGTCGTGCGGGTCGCAGGGCTTGATGACATAATCGCGCGCGCCGAGTTCAAACCCGCGCAGCACGCTCTCTTCGGCGTCGCTGCCGGTAATCATAATCACCGGCAGATCCAGCCGTCCGCCGTTAAGGTCCCGCAGGCGACTCAGCACGTGAAAGCCGTCAAGTTCGGGCAACCCGATGTCGAGCAGAAGCAGATCAGGACTGCACCGGATCACGGCTTCAAGCGCCTGCTCGCTGTTGTAAGCGCGCAGGGTGTGATAATGGTGCTGACGCATAATCAGGTCCAGAATCTCAACCTGGTCAGGATTGTCATCAACAATCAGCAGGGTCGGCTGGTGGCTGGCGTGAGTGCTGACGGTTCTGGCCGAAGCTGAATCGTAACAGACGATCCGGCGGGCGGCGTGGGCTTCGGTCAGCGCCTCGTCAGCCGCGCTGACGAAGCTGAGCAGATCGCTCGCGCTCTCAGGCGCGGCGGCAAGACCGGCCACGAAATCAGCATGCTTCAGCAGGCAATACTCCGCGCGCCAGGCCTGGAGCCGGGCCGCTAATTCTTCAGCCGTACAATCCGGCTGCCAGATCATCAAAGTGTAAGCGCCATAAATGGCGGTCGCCCTGAGCGGCACGCCTGGACAGACGGGCGAAAAGACTGTGTCGAGCCGGGAGGCCAGAAAGTCAGCGAGATCATTGAGTACAACCCGCTGCCGCAGCGCGGTGTGTTCGTCGCCATGCCCGGCAGCAGTGTCGGTGTGGGCAGCTTCAAACGATAATCTGGACAAGGCCCTGACTCGCAGCAGTCCGACGGCGCTGCTGCGGCCCGCTGACAGCGCCGCGCGCGCGGCTTCAGCCAGGTGCAGAAAATCCTTCACGGCGCTGTCTCTGTCAGAGGCCGCGTCAAAAGTGGACACGGCTGATTTGCTGAGCGCGGTGGCCCGGACGGGGTGTTGAATGGCGGAAAGGTTGTGTGAGGAAACCCTGCCTTGATTGATCAGCATATCGTTCATTCAGCGGGGCTGGGAGCAGAAATTACCGCAGCAGACAGGTCGTCAGGGCGTGGCTCAGTTCAATCTTCGTGCTGTGCTGTTGCACGCAGAGTTCTACCACGTTAAACGATGTCATGCAAGACGCGAATAAAATATTGCCGGTTGAAAAAGCACGCCTGGCCTGGATTCTGAGGAAGGCCGCCGCAATTGCCGAAGCAGAAAGCTGAAACCTTTTGATCGCATTCTTCACTTACCCGGCGACAGGAGCAAAAAAACGCTGCCGAACCTGCTTCGGCGCAGATAACTGACGAGGAATCAATCAGTGGACTTAATAAGACGAGGCAACCGGAACCGATTTGTCCTGACGCTGGGAATGCTGGCGCTGATGGGGTGCCCTGCGACTGTCGCTGCACAGTCGCGGGACAGGGTGGCGGCGCAGGAGGAAAAATCCTTTCGCGTCAGCGGCGTGCCGCGCGTGCTGGCCAGCACCTTTGATGGCGCGGTCAGGGTTGAAGCCTGGGACAAAGCCGAGGTTCTCTGCCGGGCCGAAAAGCGCGGGCGCACCCAGGGTGAGATTGACCGGATTGAAATCATTGCCACCCAGACGGGCGACGAGATTCACTTTGAAGCGAAACTGGCTTCGCGGGTCAACTGGAATCTGCACGCGCGGGCCGATCTGACGATTTATGTGCCGCGTGAATCCATCCTGACGGCGCGCACCGGCGACGGCAGCATCGAAGCTCGCGGCCTGAGCGGAGAAACTATGCTGCACACCGGCGACGGCAGCATTACGGCCAGCAATCTGAGCGGCAGCGTGACCGTGCAGACCGGCGACGGTTCAATTGATCTGAGCGATGTGCGCGGGCGGTTGCAGGCACAGACCGGCGACGGAAAGATGCACCTGCGGGGGCGCTTTACCGAACTCAATGCTCACACCGGCGATGGTTCGCTGGAAGTTACCGTCGAACCCGGTTCGCAGATGAATGCGCCCTGGTCGCTGAAAACGGGCGAGGGTTCGATTATGCTGGCGCTGCCGAATGATTTTGCTGCTGAACTGGATGTGCATACCAGCGACGGTTCGATTTCGACCGAACTGCCCGTGACGATTTCGGGCAAACTGGGCAACACGCTGCGCGGGCAGTTGAATCAGGGCGGCAGGCTGCTGACGGTGCGGACGGGCGATGGCTCGATCACTTTGCGAAGAAACTGATCTGATGGCCGATTGTGGATGGCAGCATGCAGATTGAAGAAACGCATCAGGAAGCAGCCGCCGGGACGCAGCAGGCTGCATGCTGTCATCCACCATCCGCGATCAAACGAGGCGTAATGGCGTTTGCGGAATTAGCCCCCGGCGTAGTGGCGCGCGCGAAAGGCGGCGATGAAGAAGCGTTTCATCTGATCTTCAACCGCTATGGTCGCCCGGTGCTGAGTTTTATTCACAACCTGGTGCAGAACCGCGAACTGGCCGAGGAACTGGCGCAGGAAACCTTTGTGCGGGCTTACCGCAATCTGGCCGGATTGCAGGATGAACTGCGGCTTTCGACCTGGCTCTTTGGCATTGCCCGCAACGTGGCGCGTGAAGCCCTGCGGCAGGCGCGCCGCGATGAACGCCGCATCGGGCTGGATGAACCGGAAAGTCTGAAATTGAAATCCGAGGATGTGCTGCCGGAGGGCGCGATGCTCGATCAGGAACTGAATGCCACAATTCAGCAGGCATTGCAGGCGCTCGATGAAGACAAGCGGCTGGTTTTCAGCCTGAAGATTTTTCACGAAAAAAGCTATGAAGAGATCAGCGCCATCACGGGCCATTCGATTGGCAAACTGAAAACCGACCTGCACCGCGCCCGCGCCGAGATGCGCAAACGCATTGCGCCCTATCTGGGCACGGCTGCCGTGATGTTGTGTGCTGTTTCAATGTGGGTGTGGCCATGAACTGTGAACGATGCCGGACCGAGCTTGAGGATTTTCTTTACGGCGAACTGAGCGCGGCGCAAACGGCGGCGCTCAGGCAGCACCTGGCAGACTGTGCTGCGTGCCGCACGGCGCGCGACACGCTCGACCGCGAGCAGGAAATCTTCGCTGAATTTTACGAACGAACCGCGCTCGACCCGGCGCCCGAAATGTGGACGGCCATCCGCTCGCGCATCGCTGCTGAAGCGCCCGCCACCGAGCCGCGCGCCGGATGGCTGACGCGCCTGGGCGAACGGCTGAGCGTCGAGCGGCTGCTGGCTTCAACGATGCTGCGCCAGGCGGCGTTTGCCGCAATGCTGGTCATTGTGTCAGTCGCGGCGACGACGCTTTATTTCACGCTGAAAAATAGTCATTCGACTGCTGACATTGTGGCGCGCACAACTCCGGCACCGCAGCCCGCGCCGTCACCTGAACCGCCAAAGGCAACGGCAACGCCGCCTGAGTCGGTCAGGCCTGCGTCTGATTCAGTCAGACCTGAAGTGGCCAGGGCGCCGAAAGGTTCAGTGCCAAAATCGCCGCGCGCGGTGCAGGCAAAATTCAGCGAGAAGCCGCCTGCGCCTGGATCAGCCCGCGAGGATGAACTGATTCAGCAGCAGGTGGCGCGGGCCGTGCGCGAATATCAGGGCGCGGTCGTGCTGCTTGAACGCAAAATTACGCACCGCCGCGAGTCGCTTGATCCCGTCGTGATGGCGCAGTACGAAAAGAGCCTCGATTTAATCAATCGTTCGATTGCCGACAGTCGTCGCACGATGCGCGCGCGTCCGAACGATCCGGCTGCCGGGCAGTACCTGCTTGCGGCCTATGCCAAAAAGGTTGAGCTGATGCAGGAGATTGCCTTGCAGTAAGCGCAGGATTCATCAAATTTCGGAAAGCTTGTGAATAGTCAAATCATGAACATCGTCAGCCTCACAATTCATTATCGCGTTGCCTGCGTGCTGAAGCCGGCGCTGTGGCTTGCCCTGGTTGCTGCATTGGCGCTCGCCGTTCCGGCGCAGGCCACTGCGCAGAGTGGCGCTGAATTTCACGAAAGCTGGAATCTGAATGCGGGCGGGATGGTCAGCGTGCAGAACGTGAGCGGTTACATTCGCGTCACCGGCTGGGATGAAAACCGGGTCAAAGTTGATGCCGTCAAAAGGCCGCAGCGCCGCACCGAAGACCTGAGCCGTGTCGAGATTCAGGTTTCGGCTGCGGCTGATCGCGTTGAGATTCGCACGATCTATCCGCGCCTCGAACGCAACCCGGATGTTTCGGTTGATTACGACATCAGGGTGCCGCGTTCGGCCATCGGTTCATTCACTTCAGTCAGCGGCAGCATCAGCGTCAGCGGCGTCAATGCGCGCACGACGGCGCGCAGCACGAGCGGCGAAATCACTGCGCAGTCAATCGGCGGTGAGGCCAGTCTTTCGACCACCAGCGGCAACGTTACGGCCAGCGACATTAAAGGTGTGCTGACCGTGCGCTCAACCAGCGGCAGCCTGCAACTGAGCGAAATCGGTTCGCACCTGAATGCGACCAGTACCAGCGGCTCAGTTCGCGCCATCGGAATCAGCGGCGACGCGCACGTTACCTCAACCAGCGGCAACGTCAGCATCGAACGTGTCGGCGGGCGGGCCGGGGCGCGCTCGGTCAGCGGTTCGGTTGACGTCAGCGACGTTTCGGGCGATGTCGAAGCCGGCAGCACCAGCGACAACGTGACCGTTGAAAAAGTCCGGGGCCGCGTCACGGCTGCGACCGTCAGCGGGCGCATCGTGGCGCGTGACGTGCAGGCAGGTGTGCGCGCCTCGACCGTCAGCGGTGCGATTGAAATAACTGCGGTCAAAGGCGGCATCAGCGCCGATTCGACCAGCGGCAGCATTGTGCTGCGCGATGTTGAGAGTGACGAAGTGCGCGCCAAAAGCTTCAGCGGCACGGTGCGCTTTCAGGGCCGCGTGTCTGACACGGGGCGGTATATTTTCGACAGCTTCAGCGGCGAAATCGTGATCGTGCTGCCCGCCAATACCAGTTTCAATCTGACGGCGCGCACGGCGAGCGGCGACATTGAAACCGACTTCCCCATGCAGCTTGGGCCGGGGTCTGATCTCAGCAGCGTGCGGCGCAAACTCGAAGCCACTCACGGCAGGGGCGGCGCGCAATTCAACCTGACCGGCTTCAGCGCCAGCATCAAAATCAAAAAGCAGTAACCCATCGTTCATCTCACCCGTGATTGCTTCACCCCGCGTGAATAAATCAGGCCTGCAGCCGCACGGTGTTCGGAGTTCCAGCTTGAGCTGGTCTTCTTCGAACCCGGACCGACCAGCTCAAGCTCAATGGCATTAAGTTAAGCGGAAGAGAGATGACGGAACAGACGGAAATAAC
>CAYWDW010000424.1:0-5440 GCA_964457105.1 uncultured Heliobacteriaceae bacterium | reverse complement strand
GGGCTTCGAGGCTGTTGGCCATCGAGGTAATGTCAACTTTCACGAGCAGGTCGAAGGGCAGATAAGACTGCACATCAACGGCCATCGTCGCATCCACCGGATCAAGCCGGGCGGCCTCCTGAAACATCTGCTCAAACCACGCCACCGGCCTGGTCGCTTGCAGCCTTTCGCGCAGTTCGCCGCCGTAGAGCCGCTGCTTGTCAGCTTCACGAAAGAACCCGACCCAGCGCCCGTAGCGTTCAGCCATCGGCTGTCGGGCGACCGCGAGAAAGCGCTTGATGTTGCGCAGGCGGTTTTTCGGATTGATCGAATCGGGCAGCGCCGCGCTGAGCGCACGCGCCGCCATCGCGCTGCCCGGCAGGCGCCTGAACCTTTCAGCCAGGCGGTTGCCCAGGTATCGTTCATATCCGGCAAAACTCTCGTCGCCGCCGTCGCCATTGAGCGCGACCGTCACGCTCGCGCGGGTCAGCTTTGACACGTAAAACGTCGGCACGGCTGATGAATCGGCGTAAGGTTCGCCGTAATGCCGGACCAGCATCGGCAGAATTTCGAGCGCGTTCGGCTCAACGACAAATTCCTGATGATCGGTGCCCCACAACTTTGCAATGCGCCGCGCGTGGATAGTTTCATCGTAAGCGGATTCGGCAAAGCCAATCGAAAAGGTCTTCACCGGACGCTCAGACAACTGCGCCATCAGGCCGACCACGACGCTCGAATCAATGCCGCCCGACAGAAACGCGCCCAAAGGCACATCGCTGATCATCCGCAGACGCACGGCTTCGGTCAGTTTCTCGCGCAGGGCGGCGGCGGCTTCGGCCTCGCTGAGCTTCTGCTTGCGGCTGTAATCAAGCTGCCAGTATCTTTCAATGCGCGTCCTGAAGCTGCCGTCTTCAGCCGGTTCAACGGTCATCCAGTGCGCGGGCGGCAGTTTGAAAATATCCTGAAAGCCGGTCAGCGGCGCCGGCACATAGCCCCACGACAAATACTCGTCAATCGCCGTCAGATTCACCCGGCGCGGCACCGCAGGGTCAGCAAGCAGCCCCTGCAATTCTGAAGCGAACAGAAACCGCCCTGCCGTGTGTGTGTAAAAAAGCGGCTTTTTGCCAACGCGGTCACGCGCGATAAACAGCCGTTTCAGCCGGCGATCCCAGAGGCCGAAGGCAAACATCCCGCGCAGGCGTTTGACGCAATCAGTGCCCCAGCGTTCATAAGCGCGCAGGATGACTTCAGTATCGGTGCGCGTGCGGAAGCGATAGCCGGCCTTTGCAAGTTCGTCGCGCAGCGCCTGAAAGTTGTAGATTTCACCATTGAAGGTGATCCACATCGAACCGTCATCATTCGTCATCGGCTGCCGCCCGGCTTCCGACAGATCAATGATCGAAAGGCGGCGATGCCCCAGCACGCATTCATCATCGCTCCACGCGCCCCACGCATCAGGGCCGCGATGCCGCTGCGCTTCGATCAGCGGCATGATTTGTCGCTCGTCAGCCGCGCGTGAAAGCGCCCCGGCTATGCCACACATAATTTTCTTTCAGAGAAGAAGAAGAGAGATAACGGAACAAACGGAAATAACGGAAATAACGGAAAATTTCAGAACTGTGTGTTGTTCTTCTTTCCGTCTGTTCCGTTATTTCCGTTTGTTCCGTTATCTCTCTTTCTGCCATTCAACGGGATTGCGCCGGTAATCGGCGAATGACGGCAACCGCTGATCGCGGGATGAAATGACCGGATGCTCAATGGGCCATTTGATGCCGAGTTCCGCATCCGACCAGAGCAGGCCGTCTTCGCCTGCGGGGTTGTAAACGGCATCAACCTTGTAAAGCACATCAGCCGGTTCATCGCCCGACACGCAGAAGCCGTGCGCGAAACCAGGCGGAATCCAGAGCAGGCGGCCATTCAGGTCGCTCAGTTCGCAGGCAAAGTGCTGCCCGCAGGTCGCTGAATGCGGCCTGATGTCAACGACCACATCCCAGATGCGCCCGCGCACCACGCCAATCAGTTTGCCCTGCGCCGGAGTGTGCTGATAATGCAGCCCGCGCAGCACGCCCGGCGCTGACCGCGAATGATTATCCTGCACAAAATCGGTCGGCAGCCCGGCGTCAGCAAACCGCGCGCGCTGAAACCGCTCAGTAAAAAAACCGCGCGCGTCGCCGTGAACCTTCAGCTCAATCAGCGCCAGCCCTTCAATCTCCAGCCTTGTCACTTTCATTCAATTCAGAAGAGAGATGACGAAACAAACGGAATTAACGGAAGACACGGAAACTTTCAGAACTGTGTGTGGTTCTTCTTCCGTCTGTTCCGTTATTTCCGTCTGTTCCGTCATCTCTCTTCCCCTTTCCGGCTCAGCGAAATTCACCGCGCGCGTAACTTTCAGCGACGCGCTTCAGGTAAAGTCCGTAGCTGCTCTTTTCATACTTCGCGGCGAGCTGCTGAAACTGCGCGAAATCAATGAAGCCTTTGGTCAGGGCGATCTCTTCGAGGCAGGCGACCTTGAGGCCCTGGCGCTGTTCGAGCGTCTGCACAAAGACCGATGAGGTCAGCAATGAATCAACCGTTCCCGTATCGAGCCACGCAATGCCGCGCCCGAACGGCACGACTTCAAGCTGACCGCGCTGAAGGTAGTGCAGGTTGACATCAGTAATTTCAAGCTCGCCGCGGGCCGATGGGCTGAGTGCGCGCGCAACCTCGACCACCTGCGCGTCATAAAAATAAAGTCCCGTCACCGCCCACGACGAACGCGGCTGTCGGGGCTTTTCTTCGAGACTGAGCGCGCGGCCCTGCTGATTGAATTCGACGACGCCATAGCGTTCAGGATCCTGCACCTGATAAGCAAAGACGCGCGCGCCGGTGGTCAGCGCCGCCGACTGCACGAGCAGCGGACTGAGATCGTGACCATAAAAAATATTGTCACCCAGAATCAGACAGACCGGATCGTCGCCGATGAATTCAGCGCCGATCAGAAACGCCTGCGCGATGCCATTGGGCTGCGGCTGTTCGGCGTAAGCGAACCGCACGCCGAGCTGCGCGCCATCGCCGAGCAGATCACGAATCAGCGGCAGATCGCGCGGCGTGCTGATGACGAGGATTTCCCGAATCCCGGCCAGCATCAGAATCGAGAGCGGGTAATAGATCGTCGGCTTGTCATACACGGGCAGCAGTTGTTTGCTGACCGCCGAAGTCAGCGGATATAACCGCGTCCCGCTGCCGCCTGCCAGAATGATTCCCTTCATAACTTTATTGAAGACAGAAGAGAGAATACGGAACAAACGGAAATAACGGAACAGACGGAATAAGAACCAGCGCGGCGTCTGAAGCGTTCCGTGTCTTCCGTTATTTCCGTTTGTTCCGTATTCTCTCTTCTGTTCCCGACAATTTCAGCGATCCCCGAGGTTCGGGATACGAATTTGTTCGAGCAACGGATAGTGACCGAAATTGAATAACAACCCAAGCTGGAAATCAGTGGCTTTCAGGTAATTTATCACCTGCGCCCGATGCTCATCTGTGAGTTTCGATACTGCTTTCAATTCCACGATGATTTTATCGTAACAGACGAAATCCGGCTTGTAAGTCTGCCTGAGCGGCTGTCCCTGATAAGCCAGTACGAGCGGCGGTTGCGCGACAAAGGGAATTGACTGCCGTCTGAATTCGATTTCAAGACACTCCTGATAAACTGCTTCCAGAAAGCCATGACCCAGAGTCTTGTAAACATCCATACAAGCCCCCTTGATCAGGTAGCTTTCATCAGCATAAATCAGCTTCTCATTCATGTCTTTTACTGGAGACAGAAGAGAGAATACGGAACAAACGGAATGAACGGAACAGACGAAAAAAGAACTCTACAGCGTCTGAAGCTTTCCGTTTTTTCCGTTATTTCCGTTTGTTCCGTATTCTCTCTTCTGTCTTTATCTGCTGCGGTCATCTCTCTTCCCGCTCTTCATAATTCCGTTTCACCCACCCCTGATACTCACCACGCTCGCTGATTTCATTCACCCAGTCCTGCTGACTGAGATACCACTCAACCGTTTTGCGCAGGCCTGACGCGAGCGATTCGCGCGGCTGCCAGTCGAGGTCTCGTTCAATCTTCCGGCAATCCATCGCGTAGCGCCGGTCGTGGCCGGGCCGGTCGCTCACATAAGTGATCAGCGATTCATGCGGGCGGTAAGGTGAATCGGGTCTGAGTTCATCGAGAATTGCGCAGAGCAGTCTGACTATTTCCAGATTGGTCGGCTGATTGTTGCCGCCGATGTTGTATGTTTCGCCGTCTCTTCCGCGCGTGACGACCTCGTAAATCGCGGCGCAGTGATCCGCGACATAGAGCCAGTCACGAATCTGTCCGCCATCGCCATAAACCGGCAGCGGGCGACCTGCGAGCGCATTGAGAATCACGAGCGGAATCAGCTTTTCGGGAAACTGATAAGGCCCGTAATTGTTCGAGCAGTTGGTCAGCGTCACCGGCAGGCCGTAAGTATGATGATAAGCCCGCGCGAGATGATCGCTCGCGGCCTTTGACGCCGCATAAGGCGAGCGCGGCGCATAAGGCGTGGTTTCAGCAAACGGCGGATCGTCAGGTTCAAGCGAACCGTAAACTTCGTCAGTCGAAACGTGATGAAACCTGACCGCTGACAGTGGCAGCAGCTTTTCAGTCAGCCAGACCTCGCGCGCGGCTTCGAGCAGGTTGAAAGTCCCGACCACATTGGTCTGCACAAAAGCGCCGGGATCACTGATCGAACGATCAACGTGCGATTCAGCGGCAAAGTGCACGATGGTGTCAATGCGATGCTGTCGCAGCAGCGCCGGCACGAGTTCACGATCACAGATATTGCCCTGAACGAAAGTATGGCGTTCAGCATCGGGCAGCCCCTTCAGGTTTGCCAGATTGCCCGCATAGGTCAGCGCATCCAGATTGACCACGCTGACGCCGGGTTCAGCCTGTAGCAGCGCACGAACGAAATTTGCGCCAATGAACCCTGCACCACCTGTAATCAGCACTTTTTTCATCTGATACCTGCGCGAATGCCTGTGATTCTGTCGGAAATTCGATCTGAAAAGCTCAAGTTTACGCTCTGAGTTGAAGTACCAGGACTAACTTCAACTGACGAAACGGCCCATCCGCCCCACCAGCAAACAGGCCAACCACAAGATACAGGGATGTCGAGCAGGCGGCCACAAAATATTGTTGACCGTCGCCTGTCAACCAGGTATTTTGAAAGTGGGGAAAATGAGTTTCTGTAGCACAAAAGGAGGTGGTGGTCGAAATGGCGTGGGAACAGCGAGGCAACAAACAGTATTACTACCGCAAGGAACGAATCGGCGGGCGGGTGGTTTCGATTTACAAGGGCCGGCGCAGCAAGACCTCTGAGTTGCTGGCCGCGATGGACGAAGGCCGCCGCCGCGAGCGGCTGATCGGTCAACAGAAGCTGCGGGAAGAGCGCGAGGCGTT
>CAYWDW010000423.1:5224-5459 GCA_964457105.1 uncultured Heliobacteriaceae bacterium | reverse complement strand
GTTCTTTGGCAGCGGACGCCCGCTGGTCGCGCTGTAATTTTTATACAAGGCATTGGTGACTTCATAAACATCAATGTAGAAATCCTCAAGCTGCACCTGATGCGGCGGGCCTTCATTGGGCAGCGCGCCCGGCTCACTGCTGCCCAGGATAAACGGGCCACCCTCAATCAGCCGCATGCGAGTGCCGCCGTAATCAATTTCAGGCGGCAGTTGCGGTTTCACCGGGCCGGTGATG
>CAYWDW010000423.1:0-5214 GCA_964457105.1 uncultured Heliobacteriaceae bacterium | reverse complement strand
CCTCCTGCGCTTCCGTGCTGTCGGCAAAGCTCACCTTTCGCTTGCCGAGCGTGAGGTAAGGCACCAGCCACGCGCCATTTTCATTCGGGATGCCGCGATGGAGTCCCTCCACCACCACATCGTTGACAGGCGCGCCGCCGGTTCGTTCGACGTTCAGCGTGAAACCCTGCGCGCGCGGGCGCGGACTCAGAAAGAAATATGAGGCGAGCGTCACAATCAGCAGCAGGCCCAGACCGCCGAGCATCCACCACCAGATTTCAGCGCCGCGAAACGGCAGTCTCAGCTTTCGTCCGCTGCGCTTTGGTTTGGGTGGCGGGCTTGGATCAACGGCGCGCGGAATCTTCAACCGCTGCGTTCCGCCCTGGCCGGGCGACAGTTGCATCGTGGCATCGCCAGGCGCGGCGTGTCTGGTTCCTGCCGGCTCATTGTCGGAGTGTTGACCGTTCATTTTTCAATCGCTTTTGACCTGGGGTTTGTCGCGCCGAAAGGATTCCGGCCTCCGACGCTGGCAAACAGTTGGGCAGTCTCTCGATGGCCTGCTGATAAACGCAGCCGCATTATAAACCCATTCCGGCTGACCTCAGCTACAGAAACCTTTCAGCAACCCTTCCGCAAAAAACAGGGAACGCAGGCGTCCCGCCTGCCTGTCTCTTCGCAACGAGTTCCCTGATTGAAACCGAGCAGGCGAGACGCCTGCGTTCCTTGTGATGCTGATGCCGGTCCGGTGTCCCAGACGGCGGGTTGAAACCGAGCAGGCGAGACGCCTGCGTTCCTTGTGACAGCCTGAGGCGAGACGCCTGCGTTCCTTGTGACAGCCTGAAAAAAATCTGCTGCACGCGCGCGCAGCACTGTCCGTAGCTGCTCCTGTCCCCGGCGTGTCGCTGTTCATCCGGCAGATGTCCGCGTTCTTTCGGTCACAGGGCATCTCCGTTACGCAGCCTTTGATTCAATGTCACGGCCTGACCGGCGCGGCCCGACCGCGCCCGAATTGAAGTGAGGTTTATGAGCAGAAAGGAGATTTCCATGACTGACAAAACTGCCACCGGCAGGGTGCAGAAAGACCCGCCCGTGCTGAACGGATTATTCATCGCCGGTGTTGATACCGGCTATGGCAACACCAAGGTGTACACCACCAAAGCCGGTCAGCCGAAGACGGTGATCTTTCCGTCAGTGACCGGACGTACTGCGTTCACTGACGATTTCATGCGCACCGAAGCCGAAGTTGAATTCATTGCGCGCCAGTCGCGCTTTCACGACAGCCCGCTCAATTACGGCGAAACTGCCGTGCGGCTCAATCGCGGCGGCCAGGCCAGCAACGACCGCGCCCGCTTCACGCGCGAATACAACCCGCTGCTCACCATCGCCGGCCTCGCGCGCCTGATCGTCAAGGAGCAGTTGCCGCAGAAGGTTGATACGCTCGTCGTCGGCCTGCCGGTCAATTACTTCAGAACTTATCAGCACGACATCACCGAAGCCCTGACCGGCGAGCATCCGGTCACGCTTTACCGCGAAAGCGGCGCCGTCGTGCGCGACCTGAAAATCACGGTTGATAACGTGCTCGTCATACCGCAGGGTTATGGCGCCTATCTGTCGTGGGCGCTCAATGACCAGGGCGGCAAGATCGCTGACCGCCTGGTGCCGACCGCCGTGATTGACGGCGGCGAAAGCACCTGCGACATCGTGGCGGCTGAAGGGCGTTATCTCGACAATCTGTCGAAATCAATTCCGTCGGCGCTTGATGAGGTCTATCACGAACTCGAACGCCAGATTGACGAGCAGACCGGCACCTTTGTCGCCCGCACGCAGATTGAAGCCTACATTCGCCAGAACAAGACGCTGCCCGCTGCCGGTCATCGTCTGGATCTGACCGAAATGCGCAAACAGATCATCGCGCACAAGGCCGAAGAGATCGTCAACCGCATCCTGACCACCGTGCGCCCGATTCAGCCGGAACACGTCCTCGTCTGCGGCGGCAGCGGCATGGAATTGTATGAAGCAATCAAAAAGGTCCTGCCGATGGCTGAGAAACTGGAACCGATGGTGATGGCCAATGCGATTGGCTATCACCGATACGGCGTCATGCGCTCGCAGGTCGCCGTCGCCGCCTGAGGCTGTTGCGTGCAGGGAGACCGTAGCGCGAGCGCCCTGACACGGCGGCTGCGGGCGCTCGCGCTACGGTCCCGGACACGCAATGACACATTGACCTGGTGGATGAATTTCAGAGGACCGAACGCACTACGCCGCCGTCAACTCTGAGCGCTGCGCCGTTGATGGCGACGGCAAGCGAGCTGCACAGATACACGACCATTGAAGCGACTTCTTCCGGCGTGGCCAGGCGGCGCAGCAGCGACGAAGGGCGCATGGTCTGAAAAAATTCCTTTTCGACAACGTGCGGATCAACGCCTCTGGCTTTGGCCATTTCGACCATGAAAGTATGCACGCCTTCGGAATTGGTCGGGCCGGGCAGCACTGAATTGACGGTGACATTCGTCCCGGCGGTCAGTTCAGCCAGGCCGCGCGCGAGCGCCAGTTGCGCGGTCTTGGTCACACCGTAATGAATCATTTCGGCAGGAATGTTGACGGCGGATTCGCTGGAGATGAACACGATGCGGCCCCAGTTGCGCTTGAGCATTTTCGGCAGATAAAACCGGCTCAGCCACATGCCGCTCAGCACATTGACTTCGTAAAAGCGCAGCCATTCTTCATCAGTAATATCGGCCAGGGCTTTCGGCTCGAAGATGCCCAGGTTGTTGACCAGAATATCCACTGAATCAACATTGGCCGTCAGCCTGTCAACCACCTCGTGTTTGCCGAGATCACCGGCAAACCCGGTCACGCCCGCTCCCTGATTGATTTCGCGCAGACTTTTGATGGCCCGGTCAACACGTTCCTGTGTTCGTCCGTTGACGATCACCGACGCGCCTTCTGAAGCCAGCACCGAAGCGATGGCAAACCCGATGCCGGCAGTCGAGCCGGTGACCAGTGCGCGCTTTCCCTGAAGTCTCAGATTCATCGAAACCTTCCTTGCTGTGGTGGGGCGGTGGGTTAAAAGAGTGCTTTTTCAGTGAGTCCGGCTCAGGCCGGATTATGCCTCAACACCCGCCGCCTTCACCAGGCAAATAATGAAAGCTCTGACGAAGTGAGTGCTCAGCGTCGTCTCCCTGCCGCCTGCTGCCTGACTCCTGTTTTTTGGTAAGCAGGCAGCAGGCAGCAGGCGCGTGAATATTTCCGTCAGCCTGACACTGAACCGGCCAGCGCCGCTTCGGGCAGGGCTTCAGGCTGCGCGATGAACCGCCGCGTGAAATGCTGATTGCCCGCTTCGGAAACCAGCGTCATTGAGGACAGCCGCGTTTCGCCTGCCGGCGTCTGCGCCTGAATCAGCCGGTCAAAGACGGCAAAGACCGTGTTCACGCCTTCGTCAAAATCATCGAAGCTTTTCAGCGCCTCGCCAATGTCTTTCAGGGCATTCTCGAAGTCATGCGGGCCGATCATCTGTCCGGCGTTGATGAGACCGGCCAGGCGGCGCAGTCCGGCGATCAGATGGTCTTCGATAAAAAAGAGCGTACTCAGCAGCCTGATCTGCGTCGGCGAAAGCACGGCCTTGTTCGGCGCGGCAAGCTGTGTGAACGGCGATTTGCTGAGCGGCTTGAATTCACGCGCTGAACCGACATTGACGAAGTCGGCCTGGCCCTGCTTCCACAACTCGTAAACACCTGGCGTCCAGTAACACCAGCCGACTGCGGCGAGGCCCGGATCGCGCACGTAATTGGTCAGCACAACCTCGCGCATGATCTGCCGCACTTTGCTTTCAGCCGAGGCATCGAAGGGCGTTGAGAAAAGTCTGCGCAATCCGGCTTCGGTGTAACGCGCTTCGTATTCAACCGACACCTGTCCGAAGTTGTGATCGTCGCCCGGCTGATGCGGCAGCAGCGGCAGCACCTGGCTGAGCGTTGCGCCCTGCGCGGCAAGGCCGAATTCAGCCGCGAAGCTGAGGTAATAATCCAGTTCGTCGCGCGTCGTGCGGGCATCGTCGAAACTGAGGCGGTAACGCGCCGCCATGCCGGTCAGCGTGTCAATCAGATATTGCTGATTGCGCGCATCGAACTTCAGCACGCCGTGCGCTTCGCCCAGAAAGCGCAGCAGAAAGTTGGTGTACATCCGCTCGCCCGTGCGATTTGATTTGCGCTCCTTTTCTTTCTTCAGGTCAATCGTCGTGAAGACATTGAGGCGACCGTTTTCAGCCGCTTCAATCTGCTGTTCGGTCTGCACGAGCAGCAGATCCATGCCCTGATAATGCCAGCCGCTGTGCCAGCCGATGACGTTGATGTTGAAGCTGCTCTGCCTTGACAGGCGATGCGTCAGCAGGCCGTGACTGAGCTGCACCACGCCGGCATCATAAACGCTCAGCGCCGCCTGAAAATCGCCGTGACCGGCGGCGCGCATCAGTTCCCGGCCCCGCTCGGTCTGCAAATTGAGCATCAGATCAATCAGCGCCTCGCGGTGATCGGCGCGCGTGTATTCAGCGTGCAGTTGAAAGCTCGCGCGGTGTTCTGCTGCTTCCTTCAGCTTGCCGTACAGTTTCTGCTCGAAATCGGCGACGGCATCGAGCAGGCGATGCAGCCGCGTGATGGTCGCACTGAGTTCGCTGTTTGCAAGCGCATTGACGGCCCGCCCGGTCAGTCGTTCGACAAACGCGCCGAGCCGCTGACCGGCAATGGCCTTGAGTTCAGGCACGGTGTCAACCTGGGCCAGCTTTTGCAGAAAGCCATCGAGCGGGAATTCAGATTTCGCCAGTTTGATCAGCCCGCGAATGGCGATGTGACCATCCGCGCGCAGCAGTTCGAGCGTTTGCGCCGCCAGTTCCTTCAGCTTCGGCAGGGTCGGAATCGTGACGACATCGCCGTTTTTGTCTCTGACTTTGATCGCGCCCAGCATCCAGCCGAGCGGGTCGCCGCCGGTCAGTTGCTGCACGATGCGCCACAGATGTTCGTCAACCTCGCCCTGCAGCCGATCCCACGCGGTCAGCGCAGTCAGTTCATTCAGTTTGTCTTCCAGGATGTTGAGCTTGTCGAAATACTGATCGAAAAGCGTGATGGCTGAATTGTCCAGGTTCTCATAACTTGCAATGACCTTGTGGACCTTGAGATTGAGGAATTCACCGAACTCAGTCTGTGAAAGTTCGTCGAAAGCCTTGCCGATCCACTGGCCCAGAAA
>CAYWDW010000422.1:0-5459 GCA_964457105.1 uncultured Heliobacteriaceae bacterium | reverse complement strand
GCCAGGGCGGGCAGGGCTGATCCGAAAATCAGGACCGCCGTGAGCGCGCCGGCTGAGAAGCCGCGCCGGAAACTGTTCTGCATCTGATTCTGCTGGTATCGCATGCTTGCTCCATCTGTAAGGCTCGCGCGCCGCGTCTATTTGGCGGCAGGCGCGCTGCCATTTTTCCCGGCGTCTTTCTTTGGTTCAGCCGGTTTCAGGTTGGCGATGTCTTCCGGTTCGGCATAGATCGCGGCCACCACGAAGCTGGCTTCGAGCGAATGATTTTCGCGCTGCTGCGGCGCGGCTTTGATGTCGGCGTCGGAGACATTCACGATGCGGCGCAGACTGGCGATCTGCTGAAAGAAATCCTGCAGGCGCGGATAGGTGCCTGCGATTTCAACTTTGATGGGCCGGAGGCGGTAAAAATCCTTCTGCTGTTCTTCCTGCGGCTCGAAGGTTTTGACCTTCAGTTTGTCTTTGGCCAGCACCTGCACCTGTTCGAGCACGCGCGAAATTTCGACGGCTTCGGGCAGCAGTTGCCGGGTCTGATCGTATTCGACTCTGAGCTGCTCGAAGCGCGCCTTGAATTCCGTAAGCCGGCTTTTGACGGCGGCGACCTGCTGATTTTTTGAGCGGAGTTGTTCGAGCTTGTCGCTCATCTCTCTGGTTTCGGCAGCGGTGGCTGATAACACAAAGTAATCGAATCCGTAAAAGACGGCTCCGGCCAGCGCCAGCATGATGGCGAACTGGATGCCCCAGTGCATGGCTTTGAATTTCTCAAGCATTCCGGTGTACTCCCGAACGATCATCAGTCAGCCGATGATCAGTTGACGTTTTTCACGGCATTTTCAGCGGGCTTTGCCGCCGGAGTGGCGCCGGCTGCCGGTGACGACGCAGCCGCCGCAGGCGCGGCATCGGTCGGCGCCGCCGGTCTGATCTCGCCGCTGTTCTGTCCGGCGTTGTTGTTGGCGAGCAGTGAATCCGGGCTGTAGGCGCACTTGATGACAAACTCGACGGCCTCGTTCTCAGGCTTGTCCGCATCCCATTCCTTCGGCTTGTCCCGTTCAGGATTGACGATGCGTTTGGTGGCGACGGTGAATTTTGAAAACAGCCCGTTGGAGAATTCGAGATTTTTGGCGAACTCGGTGACGCGCGCTTCCGACGGCGAATAACCATTGATGACGATCATCGAATCCTTGTCCTGTTTGATCGCAATCAGCCGGAATTCCTTGTCGGCAGGCAGGCGGCTGTCCACCATCTGCAACACCCGCAGCGGCCCGATCTGATCGGCGCGCAGCCGCTGAATCGCGTTGATGCGGTCTTCGACGGCCTTGTTGCGGGACTGCAGTTCAGCCACCTGTTTGTTGAGATCCTGAAGCTGCGCGGCGGTCTTTTCTTCGACGGCGACCTCTTCCTTGACGCGGGTATTGGCCCGCACGGTCATCACATAATCAGCGAGACAGGCCGCGATGCACGCGCCGAGCGCAATCATGACGAGCAGCAACTGCCGCGTCTGCTGCGAGCTGATCGCGGTTTCGACCGCCTCGACGCCCGTGCGCTCAACTGAGTTCTGAAGGAGATTGACTTTGATCATGGTGAACCTCTGAACGGTAACCTCTCAGGTGACGAACACTGCGCTTACTCGGCGCTGCGCAGCGCCAGACCGACGGCCACCGCCATATCGGGCGCGAATTCCCGAATGTAGCTCTCGTCAAATTTCTTCGCGTTGATGTTGATCGAGCGAAACGGGTCGAAGGGTTCGACCGGCACCTTGAAGCGTTCAGTCAGGGTCGGCAGCAGTCCTTCCACCTTCGAGCAGCCGCCCGCCACCAGAATGCGCGACAGCGATTCGGTGTCCGGCCCGCTCTGGTTGTAGAAGAAATCGAGCGTGCGATGAATTTCTGAAGCCATCAGTTCGGTGACCGCCTGCAGGTACGGCGTCGCATCGTTGAAAGTCACCGTGCTGCCTTCGATCTCGCCGCCGCGTTTGAGCACTTCGGCCTGCTCGAAAGTCAGGCTCAGTTCGCGCTGCAGCGTGTCGGTGTACTGATTGCCGCCCAGCGAAATGTCGCGCATAAACAACGAATGTTCGCCGCGCACGATGTTGATGTTCATCACGCTCGCGCCGAGATTGAGCAGCATGACGATGTCGTTCTGATTCGGGCGGTAGCTGATTTCATAGGCGTTCTGCATCGCAAACGCATCCACGTCCACAACGCCCGGCGTTTTGCCTGCCTGCGAAATGACCTGCGTCAGTTGCGAGACGACATCCTTTTTGCAGGCGACGAGCAGCACATCCATGGTGTTGCCTTCGAGCGTGTCCACGACGTGGTAATCAAGATTGACATCGTTGATGTCGAAGGGAATGTGCTGTTCAGCTTCCCACTGAATCTGTTCGCGCAGTTCCTCGTTGCTCATCGTCGGCACGCTGATCTTTTTGACGATGACGGCGTGGCCTGAAATCGAAGTGGCCACCTGCGCATTTTTGATCGCCTGTTCTTCGAAGATGCGGTTGATGCAGTCCGAGACGTGATTGCCGTCAATGATCTGGCCATCCACGATGGTATCGGCCAGCAGCGAAACCTGGCCGATGCTGAGCAGTTCATAGCTGCCCTTGCCGTTGGCCCTGATTTCGACGGCCTTGATGCGGCTCGAACCGATGTCGAGACCAACCATGCCCTTGCGACCTTTGCCGAACTTTGCGAAACCGGAGAAGATCTCTGACAACATAAATCCTGTGGCTCCGAAGACAGACCTGTGCCGGGGCGCTGATGAGCGCCTGACTGACTGACCGCTGCTGCTGACTGGAAGTGCGCGAGGCAACGCGCTTCGGAAAGCTGATCTGAACCTGTGAGAACGGCGGTATCCTGTACTCTGGCAACCGGACTATCGTTGATTGCTGCGGTTATCCAGGGGCAGTGCTTCAGTTACTGAGGACCTGCGGACAAGCATCACAGCATGGGTGTTCGGTGGGAACCGGCCTTGATGCTGTCAACCGATCAATGTCGGACCCGGCTCTGGCCGAATCGCTGATCGCCATTATTTTCGGGCTTGTTTGCGCATCGGCGAGCGTCGGTGATGCGCATGGGTGTTCGGCCATAGTAGTAACATTCTTACATTTTATCGTCAACAAAATTTTCGTTAGAGACCGGGCAGTCTGATTGACTCAAAGTCCTGAAATTCGGTCAGGTTGACAATGCTCTGACCGATCAATATAGTTAGTGTCCGCAGTACACTAAGAACATTCCCAATGATGAAGGACGAGGTGATGACATTCACCAGCAGCCGCGGAAACGACGCCGCACCGCCGCCGGTCAGACGCTCGCCAGCGCTTGCGCTTGATCTCTATGAATTGACGATGGCCGCGGCTTATCACGCCTGCGGGCGCACTGAACAGGCTACTTTTGAATTGTTCGTGCGACGACTGCCGCCGCATCGCTCATATCTGATCGCAGCAGGGCTTGAGCAGGCGGTGGAGTATCTCAGGACGCTGCATTTCACTGCGGCTGAGGTGGCGTGGCTTGCATCGCTGCCTGCTTTTGCGCAGGTGTCGCCGGAGTTTTTTGAGTACCTGCGCGGCTTTCGCTTCACCGGCTCAGTGCATGCGCTGCCTGAAGGCACGGTGGCTTTTGCGCAGGAGCCGCTGCTGCGCGTGACGGCTCCGATCATCGAAGCGCAACTAATCGAAACCTTCCTGCTGTCCACGATCAACTTTCAGACAATGATTGCCACCAAAGCCTCGCGCAGCGTCAATGCCGCGCCGGGACGCGGCATTATTGAATTCGGGTCGCGGCGCGCTCACGGCATGGAAGCCGCGCTGCTCGCCGCCCGCGCCGCTTTCATCGGCGGCTGCATTGGCACCTCGAATGTCGAAGCCGGACGCCTGTTTGATCTGCCGGTGTCTGGCACCGCCGCGCATTCGTGGACGATGGCCTTTGCATCAGAACGCGCAGCTTTTGAGAGTTATTACCGCGTCTTTCCTGAACACACGACGCTGCTGCTCGACACTTACGACACGCTCAACGCCGCGCGCCTGGCGACTGAAATCGGGCCGGGCCTGAGTGCGGTGCGGCTTGACAGCGGCGATCTGGCCGCGCTGGCCGTGCAGGTGCGCGCCATTCTTGACGAGGCTGGAATGCAGCAGACAAAAATTATGGCGAGCGGCGATCTGGACGAAGAAAAGATTTCAAGCCTGCTGGCCGTCGGCGCGCCGATTGATCTGTTCGGAGTCGGCACGGCGATTTCGACCTCAATTGACGCGCCTGCGCTGGGCGGCATTTACAAGCTGGTTGAAATTGAAGTGGACGGCAGGTTCAGGCCAACACTGAAACTCAGCCACGACAAGGCAACTTATCCGCTGCGCAAACAGGTCTGGCGCGCGCGCGATGCGCAGGGCCGTTTCGCGGGCGACGTGATCGCAGCGGCAATTGAAACACCCGATGAAGCTGACAATGAATACACGGCTCGCGGCTGCACACCGCTGCTTGAGCCGGTGATGCAGCACGGCGAACTGATGACCGCGCTGCCATCGTTGCGCGCCGCGCAGCAGCGGGCGCAACAGCAGCTCGCCCGCCTGCCCGACCGTTGCCTGTCGCTGACTGAGACGGCCTCTTATCCGGTCAGTTTCAGTCCGACGCTCGAACGACTGCGAGAAACGATGAGCCGTGAAATTGAAAGCAGAAAGTACAGCCATGCAGATTGAATTCAGACTGGGTGACATCACCGAACAACCTGACATTGACGCCATCGTGAATGCCGCGAACACACATCTGGTACTCGGTTCCGGCGTGGCCGGAGCCATTCACCGCAAGGGCGGCGACATCATTGATCAGGAAGGCCGCAGGCAGGCGCCGATTCGGCTGGGTGAAGCAGCCGTCACCACCGCCGGCGCATTGCCCAACAAGTATGTGATTCACGCTGCCGCGATGGGCTATACCGTTGAGGACCGCGCCGTCCCGAAAAAGCCCGGCACCGGATCAAGCGCCGAGATCATCCGCAATGCAACCATCAACAGCCTGAAGCGCGCTGATGAACTGCAACTGAAATCACTGGCCTTCCCTGCCCTGGCTACCGGGGTGGCGCGCTTCCCGGTTGATGAATGCGCTGAAGCGATGATCGGCGCGGTAAAAAGCTACGCCGCAGCAAACCCGCAAAGCACGATTGAACTGGTCGTCTTCGTGCTTTTCACCGGCAGTGATTATCGGGCCTTCAAACGAATTGCTGAGCAGACTGAATAACAGCAGAGAGGCCGCTGACATGATTTTCGGGTGTCCGAAGTCAAAGTTGAAATGGCCCTCGCCCGGCAAAGGCAATGACCTTGAATGAAGCAATGAAAAAGCCGGCAGAGAGATGACGGAACACACGGAAATCACGGAAGGCACGGAAAGCTTCAGACCCTGGTCAGTGCTGTTTCCGTCTGTTTCGTTATTTCCGGTGCGCCAGGCCAAGCCTGGTTGATCTGGTTGGGTGAAATGTCC
>CAYWDW010000421.1:0-5475 GCA_964457105.1 uncultured Heliobacteriaceae bacterium | reverse complement strand
CAAAGCGAGTAACAGCGAAAGCAGACGCAGATGTTTCATCGTGATGCTCCTTTGCGTGACGTTATTCCGCAGTCCCGGTTGCAGCTCAACAGCCTTAAATGAAGCAGAAGCAAGCCAGGCAGAGAGATGACGAAACAAACGAAAATAACAGAACAGACGGAAACGGCAGGACAGGTTCAGTCTTCTGTTCCGTGTCTTCCGTTTATTCTGTCTGTGCCGTTATCTCTCTGCTGCTGCGCTTCACGCTGTCTGGCCTGAATTGACGTATTTCAGCTCAGGCTGAAACTGCGGAACACCGGATACAGGCAGCCGGTTGTCAGGATTTGACGAGTTGCGCACGCCGGGCGCGCAGCCGGGCGCGAAAACCGGCAGTGTCCTGCCGACTTTCAACCTCGCGCCGGATGGCTTCAGCGTCGGCGCGCCGCTCCCGCAGGTAAACTGCCACTTCGCCCTCGTGTTCAAGATACCAGGCAATCGTTCCGTAAATCTGCCGCAGCGAAAGCGAAGGGAAGCTGTCCTGAATCTGCTCGGCTGTCGCCCCCTGCTGAAACGCGCCGACAATGGTGTCGAGCGTCACCCGCGAGCCGGTGATCCGCACTGTTCCATCCGGTTCCTGCCAGAGCGGCGTGGTTTGAGCAAGCGTAAGCTGAATCATAGTGTCGGCATTATATCACCGTCACCTTAATCGTCAGGGCAGCGAAACTGCCGGGCTTCAGGGACAGGTGTTGCTGATGACGGATTACTTCTCTGCCACTTTGCGCCCGGCATTCAGACTGTCGAAATTGAGAATCGCATTGAAGACCAGGAAGTAACTGCCCTGCGTTTCGCCGCGCCAGAACGGGTTATTTGAAAACAGCACGACGTGGCCCTGGTCATACGGCACATCAATCACGGCGGCGTGCTGCGCGATTTCATTGCCCGCTTCGAGCAGGCCTGACACCAGCAGTTCGCGCGCGTCAGCATAACGCAGCACAACGCGGGGACGCGCCCCAGGCGGGATGACGAAAACGCCGTTGCGCCTTTGTTCATCGGTCAGCGGCGTCGCTTCCCAGATTTCAGCGTGCGGCGCTTCGGGCAGTTCGGCGACCGGGCGATTCTGCGGCGTGTCAGGATCATCGGGCGTGCCGCGTCCGGTCATCCGGTCGCCTTCGCCTGAAGGCCGACGCCCGCCCCGGCCACCAACCATGTTGCTGAGGTTGAAAATCGGCCCGTTCGCGCAGAAGATCGCCAGCCGGTCGTTGTAACCATAGGCAATCGGACTCGCCTCATCCACCATCCGCGAGCGCAGCACGCTGCCCGTCACGCGCAACCGCTGCGGCGACGTGATCGAAACACCCGGCGTGAAGCCGAACGCCACCGCAAAATTCGCCGTGTCATTGGCCGTAATCAGCAGTCCGCCGCGCCGCACGAAGTTTTGCAGATGCTGCAAACCGGCCCACCCCAGGCCCGGACGCATATCATCGGTCGCATCAATTTTGCCGAGGTTCGGCGTCAGCGCCGTCGTCTTCCAGGGCAGCGGATTGCCGAACATCGGCAGGCCCGCCACGATCTGCTGCGGATTGGCGCGCCCGACCGGAGCAAACACAATCACGTCGTATTTCGCCTTCAGGTTGTCATCCTGCGCCACGTCCTGCGTGCTGAGGTAATCGTAAGGCACCTTGTGACGATCAAATTCCATTCGCCACCAGCCTTCGTCCTGCGTGCTCAGCCACGTGTGCAGCAGCGCAATGCGCGGCGCTCTGACCGGATGCGTCTTCACTGACGGCGCGGCGACAACCGCCAGCACCTGCAATCCGAGTTCTGAAGCGGCGCGGCCCAGTTCGCCTGCATTGACGTTGCGAATGATGAACGAACCGCGATTGAATTTCTGCCCGCCGATTTCAAACTTTTCTTCGGCGGCTTCAAAGCTCGCGTCTTTGAGCCGGTAACGCAGCGTGATGAGCGCGTTGTCAGCGTTGTGATTGATGATGAAGACCTGACCGCTGCCTTTGACCGCGCCTGGCGCTTTCACTTCGCCGCTGATTTTCTCCATCGCGGCGTCCAGCACTTTGCCATCGGTCACGCGCACGACCTGCACGTTGCCGAGTTCACCAAAGGTCCAGGCGGTGTCGTCGTAAATGTCGCGCTGCGGATCGTTCGGCGCCCAGTACTGATAATCGAGCATCATGTCAGCGATGCGGCTGTAAGGCTGATCCATCCGCACGATGTAACTGCCGGCGGGAAACTGCCGCGTGGTTGCGTCCTCTTCGCTGTGACCGTTCCCCCCACCGGCCACTGCATTCGCCGGACGCGCCGGTTTCTTCTTTGCCGGCAAGGTCACAGTGAACGGCGCGCTCGCGCGGTGAACTTCGCAGCCCTGCATTTGCAGCAGCCGCAGTAACTCGGCCTGTCCGCCCGGTCGCGGATCATCCGCCGGAAAGACATAAGCCGCCGGGCCGTTCGTTTTCGGCTTGAGAATTGAATTTTTGCTCTTGAGCCAGAAGTTGCGCAGGAAGTATTTGTCGTTCGCGGCAAAGTGCGCGAGCGACACGAGCAGTCCCGTCTGCTGATAATTGTTGTTGTTGCGCTGCGACCACTTCGCCTTTGGCAGCGGCGGATTCTGCTTGTACCACTGCCGCGAATATTCAGCCGGTGACAGCGTGCGCTCGACCGTGTCCGCGCCGCCGTTGCCAAAGGTTTCATACAACCGGCTGATGCCGTTGTGCGACGCGGCAATGAACATCAGATAGCTCGGCGACCACGTATCGAAGGTGCCGTGCGTGAAGACGCCGGGCATGCCGAATTTGGTCATCTCGGAAACATTGTTCCAGCCGATCAGGTGCCATTCGTCAGTCAGAATCGGATCCAGCCAGGCGTTGTAGGGCTGATCGCCGACCGTGTTGTCATACAGGTACGGCACCGATTCGTGCAGGTCGTGCAGCACCTGTGCCTTCCAGCCCGTAAAAGTCTTCAGCACGTTCTGCGTCAGTTTCAGCGACAGCGCCATGGCGTCGCGGTTGTTGTCGTGCGCGACGTAATGGCCCCAGTAAATCAGGTTCGGCCAGTGCTGATCGGGATTGGCGCGATGCCAGTTGTAAACGTCAACCATCCGGTCGCGCCCGTCCACTTCAACGACCGGCGTAATCAGCGTAATCACGTGATCCCGAATGTTTCTGACATACGCGCTTTCATCCACCGTCAGCCGGTAAGCCAGTTCCATCAGCGCCGTCGGCGAACCGGTCTCAGGCGAATGAATCGTGCCGGTGATGTAATAGACCGGCACCGAAGCCGCGACCAGCTTTTCAGCTTCGTCATCATTCAGGCTGATCGTGCGCGGGTCCGCGAGCCGGGCAAGGCGGGCGCGGTTCTCTTCGATGCCCGCAATGTTTTTCTCTGACGAAACCGCGACGGCAATCATTTCGCGGCCTTCTTCGGTTGTGCCGATGGAATAGACCTTCACGCGCGGGCTGGCCTGTTCTAGCAGGCGCATGTAGCGATAGACATCCTTTGCATAAGGCAGCATGCCCGGCGCGCCCGCAACATCGCCCAGCACGGCTTTCGGCGTCGGCACCCTGGTCGAAGCGGGCAGATAATCGGTCAGCGGCGAATTGAAGAACGGCTCAGTCGTGTATTCACGAATCTTCTGTGTGTATTCCGCATCAACCGGCTGCTTCGCATCGCGCTCCGGGCGGGCCTGCATCATGGTTTGCGCCAGCGCGGCCAGCGCCATGGCAAGCAGCAGGCACAGACTCGCGAATGCCGAACGAGTATTCAGATGAATAGTCATATCGCTCCTTTGAACTGACGGTTTTATTACAGCAGTTTTGATTACGTCTTCAGCTTGCAGTAATGCTGCGGAAAAGTTCTGTTGCCTGCAGGCTGCGGTTTCATTTGCCAACCGGATTGAGTTCAGGCTGCCGGCGCCAGCCGCGTGTAATCAGCTTTGCGGCGGACGGGCGTGAAGCCTTCTTCAAGAATGACGTTGACCAGCATGCGTTCGGTGGCCTTGTGATTCGCGCCGGCCTTTGAAATCACGTTCTCTTCAATCATCGTCGAGCCGATGTCATTGGCGCCGAAATGCAGGCCGCGCCGTCCGTCACTTAAGCCCACCGTCAGCCACGACACCTGCACGTTCGGAATGTGAGGCAGATAGAGCCGCGCGAGCGCCAGCCAGCGCAGGTATTCTTCAGCCGGCAACCGGTCGGGAATGATGCGGCCAATCGGCGTGTTATCAGGCTGAAAGGTCCAGGGAATGAACGAGACAAAACCGGGTTGGCCCGCAGCAAGCGTGCGCGCCTGCAACTGATAAAGTTTTTCGAGATGCTCAAGGCGCTGCTCAATCGTTTCGCCGTAACCGATCATCATCGTCGCCGTCGTTTTGAGTCCGAGCTGATGCGCGGCTTCCATCGCGTCAAGCCACTGCTGCGAGTTGCATTCGGTGCGCCGTTTGCGCCGAATCTCGTCAACCAGAATCTCGCCGCCGCCGCCCGGAATGCTGTCGAGTCCCGCGTCCATCAGTTCACGAATCACCTGCTCATAAGTCAGCCCGTGCGTTTTTGACAGGCCGTAAACCTCAGTCGGCGAGAAGCAGTGCAGGTGAATGCCGTAGCGTTTTTTGAGTTCGCTGAGCAACCCCGTGTACCAGTTCATCGGCAGGTCAGGATGCAGCCCGCCCTGCATCAGCACGCCGCTGCCGCCGACGGCGAGCATCTCTTCGACCTTCTCGTAAATCTCGTCGTAACTCAGCACATAACCTTCGGGATGGCCCGGCTTGCGATAAAACGCGCAGAAGTTGCAGACCGAAAAACAGACGTTCGAGTAATTGACGTTGCGGTCAACCACATAAGTCACCACGTTGTCAGGATGCAGTTCAGCGCGCAATTCATCAGCGAGGCGCTGCAGTTCAGCCGTCGGAACCTGAGTCATCACCTGCTTCCATTCGTCAGCCGTGAGTCGTTCGCGCTGCGCGATGCGCCCGGATAATTCAGTCACAGGTTCAATGGTCGTTGTGTTCATCATGATTTTGTTGACAGGAATGATTGCCGTCTCGTGATCTGTCGGCTCAGTGTCAGCCTTCAGAGCTGCATTCTATCCGGCACAGCGTGAATCTGCCAAAGGGGTATTCCGCAATCCCATTTGCTATACTGTCGCAGGCCACCGGGCCTGTCTGTTTGTGAGGTGGATGTTATGTCACAGGTTCTGATTGCAGAAAAGGACACTGAACTGGTTCCGGCCACTGATCCGCGCGCCGCGGTGATTTCGATTGATCCCGAACGCCTGCACGGAGCCGCCTGCTTCAGCGGAACGCGAGTGCCGGTCCAGACGTTGTGGGATTACCTGAAGGCCGGGGACAGTCTGGAAACCTTTCTGGAAGATTTTGAAGGCGTGACACGCGAGCAGGCCGTGGCGCTGCTCGACCTGGCGCAGGAAGCTCTGATGAAAGGACTCCCGGCCCGGTGAAAATTCTGCTCGATCACTGCGTGCCCAAAAGATTGC
>CAYWDW010000420.1:0-5490 GCA_964457105.1 uncultured Heliobacteriaceae bacterium | reverse complement strand
TCGCGCAGCCCGCTGGTGTGGTGCGCCAGGTGACGCAGGCTGATGCGCTCGCCATATCGTTCACGCACGGCGGCAATGCCCGCCGCCAGCCTGTCAAAGCGATGTTCGCGCTGCACGTAACTGTCATACTCTTCGCCCGTGCCGTAAAAACCGATGGTCAGGTCGCGCAACCCGGCGGCATACAGTTCGTCAATTTTGTCAGCCAGCAGAATGCCGTTGGTCGTGACATAAGTTCGCAGGCCCAGGCTGACTGAATGCTCGATCATCTTTGGCAGGTCAGGATGCAGCAGCGGTTCGCCGCCATACAGCCGCACCATTTCAAACCCGGCAGCTTTGGCATCATCAAGCAGGTCCCGCGCCACCGGCCAGGGCAACTGCTGATGCGGCATAAAGTCGCGCCCGTACCGACAGCCAAGACACCGCAGATTGCAGTAAGCCGTGATGGCTACCGTCAGGTGGCGCGGCTGCGGGTGGATCAGTTGCGGCAGGCGCGTGGCCATCGTGTGCCGCCATCTTTCGATTCCGGTTTCAGTGGCGAGCGCGAGCTTTTTCAACTGCTGATGCCGACGCAGGACGGGTGCGACGTGCCCGTAGAGAGTTGAACGAATGCTCATCTCTGCTGACCTCCGATAAATGCCTGTTGACGCGGCAGCGCTGAAGACTGCCCGCATTCGGTCTGACTGCTGAGTGACAGGTTGTATGGCCTGAGTCCTGAGATGACGGCGGCAACTTAGCACGCCCGGCGAGGCCGGATCAACTTTCACCCCGGACGTGTCAGACCTGGAAGAATCAGCCTTAATCTGCGCGGGAACTGCGCCGGACGATTTGCAGTTCGGGCCGAAGTTCTGAATACTGCGACTCTCAGGCCTGCAGGTGAGGCTGCCGACAGTTCCAATTCACAGACAGGAGACCACCGATGCCCTCAACTTTACTGAAGTCATGGCGGCGCGTATGTGCTGATCGCCGGGCGCGTGTGCTGGCGGCGCTGCTGCTGATTGCGGCTGCCGTCTTTTTCTCGCGTCGTCCCGCTGATGCCTTTGCCGAACCCGACTGGAACCGCGCTACCCAGGAAGCCACCGAACATCTTTCGGCGCTCGTCAAAATCAGAACGCCGCAGCCGGAAGGCCATGAACTCGACGCCGCGCGTTACCTGAAAGCAGTCTGCGACCGCGAAGGCATTGAGAATTACACCTTCGAGAGCGCGCCCGGTCGCGGCAATTTTGTGGCGCGACTCAAAGGCGACGGTTCGGCCAGGCCGATTCTGCTGATGGCGCACCTCGACACGGTCGGCGTTGAGCCGAAGCTGTGGTCGGATGATCCGTTCAGCGGCAAGGTCAAAGACGGTTACGTTTATGGTCGCGGGTCGCAGGATGACAAGAACATTCTGGCGGCGCATCTGACCGCGCTGCTGCTCATCAAGCGCGCCGCCGTGCCGCTCAAACGCGACATCATCCTGCTGGGTGAAGCCGACGAGGAGCAGGGCATCGGCCTCGGCATTGAATGGATGATCAAAAACAAACCGGAATGGGTGGACGTTGAATATTCGATCACCGAAGGCGGCACTTCGCTGCTCGATGCGGCAACAGGCAAAGTGAAATATTTCGGCATTCAGACGCAGGAGAAAGTTCCGGTCAACATCAAAGTCGAAACCAGAGGCGTGTCAGGTCACGCGAGCATTCCGCGCCCTGACAATCCGGTTGTGCGCCTGGCGCGCGCGATCAGCCATATCAGCGCTTATGAAACCCCGGTGAAGCTCGATCAGACGACGCTGCGGTTTTTTGAAACCGTCGCGGCGACTTCAACCGGCGCAGACAAAAAGCTCTATGAATCGCTCGTCAAAGCGGCGACGGCAAAGAATCCCGATCAGCAGCAGTTGAAGCAGATGGCGCGCGAAGTGCTGGCAAAAAATCTGCGCTTCGCTGCCGTGATGCGCACGACGATTTCACCGACGGTGATGAATGGCGGCTTTCAGAACAACGTCATTCCCGGCACGGCGGAAGCCAATCTGAACATTCGTCTGCTGCCTGGTGACACGGTTGACAGCGTGCTTGAGCATCTGCGCCGCGCGGTTGATGACCCGCTGGTCACCTTCACTCCGGCAAAGTTGACGCGCGCCGCGCTGCCCGCGACGCCGACCGATACTGAAATGTTTCGCGCTTTTGAGCAGGCCGTGAAAGTGATGTCGCCTGACACCATCGTGACGCCTTATATGTCAACCTGGGCGACCGATTCATCGCAGTTGCGCCAGCGCGGCGTCAAAGCTTACGGCGTGCTGTGGCCGAACACGCCCGATGAGGAACTCGGCTTTCACGGCAACGATGAACGCATTCGCATCTCAAGCCTCGGCTGGGGCACACAGTTGATGTGGCGCGTGGCCATGCAGATGGCCGCGAAATGAACGCGACGAATGGCAGCAGGCGTGGGGGGGGGCCGGGGCCCCCCGCGCCGCGCCCCCCCGGGAGCCGGGCGCGGGGCGGCCCGGGCCCCCGGGGAAAGGGGCCTCCCCGCCGCCCGGGGGCCGGGGGGGGGGGCGGCGCGGGCGGCGGGGCGGCCGCGCGGGGCGGGGGGGGGGGGGGGGGGGCGCCGGCGGGCGCCCCCCCCCCCCCCCCCCCACGCCATGGCACATTGATCCAGGCCGCCTGTCCAGCGCACCATCAGCTCGCTATTTTTTCCCGGTCACGCAGGATCGAAAGATATGCCTGCCAGGGGCCGGTCGCATCCCGGTAAGCCTTCGCCATCGTTCGCGCCACCTGGGTCACGTGGTCCAGATCGTGCACCACCCAGGTCGCCAGCAGTTGCCCCAGCGTGACTTCACCCAGGGCCGGATGCAGGCCCGTTCGATTCAGGTCTTCAGCGCTCAGCTTCATTTCGCGCAGCGCCGTCAGGCTTGCCCGCCGCGCCTCGGCAAAGGTCGTGAGCAATTCACTGAGGCTTTGGCCCTGGCTTTCGGTGAACTGCGCGGTCCGGTCGAATGGCTCAAATGGTCGCGTCTCGCCCGCCAGGATGTGCCGCGCCCGTGGCAGCCAGTCAGCATGCTCAGCGTGAATCAGGTGGCCGATGACATCATAGGGCGACCACGTCCCATCGCCTTCCGTCGCGCTGATCCACACCTCAGGCAAACCCTGAAGCAAGGCGTTCAGACTGCCTGGTGTGCGCTCAAGAATTGCTGCGGCCTCAGTCAGATTGAATTTGTGCTGTGTCATTGCTTTTTGAATTGTGCAATCTCGTCAAAATATTTCGTGAACATTCTGATCCCGCCTGAAGTCTGCCCCCAGTCGTAATTTTCATTCTTGGCGTGATAGCCATGCTCCGGCAGGCTCAGGCCGAGAAAAGTGATTGGCGCTTTCAGATATTTCTGCATCGTCACGACTGCGCCGATTGATCCGCCTTCGCGGGTGAACGCGGGTTCTTTGCCGAACGCGAACTTCATCGCCACGCGCGCCGCTTCGGCGTAGGGGCCGGTGAAATCGCCGAGGAAAGGTCCCAGCGCGTGTTCGGCGCTGACCTTCACATCCGGGTTGATGCGCTTCACGAAATCTCTGACGAGTTTCAGAATCTTCGCGGGCTGCTGATCCGGCACGAGCCGCATGCTGATTTTGGCTTCGGCGCGATGCGGCACGATGGTTTTGACGCCGGGGCCGCTGTAACCGCCGACCACGCCATGCACTTCAAAGGTCGGCAGCGACATAAAAGCCTGCAATACATCGGCGTCGGTTTTCATATTCGGGCGAATTGATTTCAGTTCGTGCGCTTTTTTGAAGCCTCTGGCCGTGAAGCCGGAACTCGTGAAGCTGGCCAGTTCGGCCTTCGTCGCCTTGCGCACGTCATCGTAAAAGCCCCTGATCTTCACGCGCCCGGTCTTTGCGTCGTAACACTGCGCGATCACGTCGCACAGTTCGCCAATCGGATTGCGCGCCACGCCGCCGACCAGACCCGAATGCACATCCTTCGCATGCGTTTCAAGCGTCAGCGTAATGGCCTGCAACCCGCGCAACCCGTAAGGCACTGCCGGCTTGCCGCGCGCAATCCAGATCGTATCTGACACCAGCACCGAATCAGTCCTGAGTTTGTCGCGGTTCTTTTTGACGAAGCTTTCAAAGTTCGGGCTGCCGATTTCTTCTTCAAGCTCCCAGATGAACTTGATGTTGACCGGCACGTCGTGATCAACGGCATACTTCGCGGCGAACAGCGCCGTCAGCCCCGGCCCCTTGTCATCGGTTGTGCCGCGCCCTTCGTAACGATCACCGACCTTGTAAAAAGTGAACGGCGCCTTGTGCCATTCCGAGGCCTCAGCCGGTTGCACATCCATGTGGTTGTAGATCGTCACCGTCGGATTGTTTTTGTCAGTGACGATGGAGCCGACCACGACCGGGTTGCCCGGCGTCGAAATGATTTCGGCTTCGGCACCGATGTCGCGCAGAAATTCAGCCGCCGTCTCGCCGCACCGCACGATGTCGCCCTTGTGTTCGGGATCCATGCTGATGCTCGGAATTTCAACGAGCGTGGCGAGCTTGTCTTCAAATTCGGGGCGAATGTTCTGGATGTAGCTGTCGAGGTTTTTGTATAGCTCTGTCTTGTTCATCAGGCCTCCGGTCAGGGAATGTATGTGAGCAGATTGAGGTGTTCTTCGGCTTCGGTGGCGCTCCAGAAAAGGATCAGCCACTCGGCAGCCTGAGCGATGGTGAGTTTGCGTGAAACGATAAAGACACCGGGAGAAGAGTGCGACTGAATGAAATCTGCAAAATGCGCTGGCATCGTGTTGCGGTCGTATGACACCAGCAGGCGTCCCGCCTGAGCCGCAATTTCCAGTACTCTTTCGTCAGGGATTCCATGGTGCAATCCCGCTTCAGGCGCAGTCTGGAAATCAATCTCAGGCGCGGACCGCTGAACAGCACGAATGACCTGTCCATTGAAATCGTTGTCAGCCTGGAACCTGATCTTCATGGCGTGCAGAAGGAAGCTGTTTGGCCAATTCATCAACCCGGCGCGCTGCGTCAGGATAAGCGACACGCAGTTGTTCTCGGATTACTCCCTCTTCTTCCTCAGCTTTTCTGAGATACCCATCAACCTCTGCCTGATGCTCCAGGTAAAACAGGATTGCGCCGTAAACCTGCTTCAGTGAAAGCACCGGAAAACACTCTTTCTGAATCGTCTCCGCCGACAACCCTTCACGCCAGCAGTAGACGATTGAATCGAGCGAGACTCGCGTCCCGGCAATCCAGTAACCGCCGTGATGAAATTCAATGTATGGCTGACTCATAACTCCTCCGGGCGCATTATAGCGGCTCGTTACCTGTAGAAGCGAATGTTATCAAGTTCCAGCCAGCCGTTCTCGCCAGCGTGGCGCGCCACTTCAAAACTCAGCATCAGCAGATCGCGGCCTGTCCACGCTGCAGCGCTGCCGGGTTGCTGCGTGAGCGACGCGAAATCAATGCTGATCGTGCGCCAGTCGCTGCCCTACGGGAACGCGAGCGAGGCCGGTCTCTTCTT
>CAYWDW010000419.1:0-5497 GCA_964457105.1 uncultured Heliobacteriaceae bacterium | reverse complement strand
TGTCCGAAGTCGAACGCCAGCACAGCAGCCTCAAACGTCAGGCCTCAAAAGCCGGAAAGTACCAGCGACTACGCAACGAAATCCGGCAACTTCAGCGCTCCCTGTATTCATTCGATTACCAGGCGACCCGATTACAAATCGCCCGCCTCGAAGCACGCATCTCATCGCTTACCCAATCAGAAACTGAACAGCAAAGCAGCCTGGAAAGTATCGAAGCAATCCATCAGGCAGCCATTCACAACAGCCATCAGAAGACTGAACAGGTCGGCACAGTCAAAGAGCAGATCTCACAAACCACACTGGACACTGAACGCCTGCAACAGCAGAAATTCTACCTGCATGAACAGCTACACGAAATCTCAAGGCGCACAGCAGAGCAGACGCGCGAAGAACAGGCGGCAGTTCACAGAAAGGAACTCGCGGATCAGGAAATTTCCCGCCTGCGTCACGACCTGAGGCAGCTTGACGAGGAGATCAGCAGTTCAACCAGTCTCCTCTCAACCAGAGAAAAGGAACACCTGACACTACAGGAGAGCGACCTGTCTGCCGAGGAAGAACTCAAAGAGCTGAGACAGGCAATCTACGAAAGCGCCACGCAGATGGAACGATGGCGACAGCTACGCAGACAGTTCACTGATGCAGTCGAACGCCACCAGCAAAAGCTTAGTGGATCAGCCATCGAAAAGGAGCGCGCATCCCTGCAATTGTCAGCAACTCAGGAACAGGTCACTTCACTGACAGCTCAGCTTGACGAGGCACAGACCATACATCAAAAAACACTCGCACAGCTTCAGTCAGCCGACCAGTCACTACAACACCTCTACACAGAAAGAGAGTCAGTCCAGGAGGCTTTTCTGTCACAGCAGAAAAGCCTGACCTCATCCGAGTATCGGCTCAATTCCCTGCTCGAACTTGATCAGAGAAAATCTGCCTTCACTGAAGCCGTCCAGGAGATCCTGCGCCTGAACGATCATCACACCCCAAACGCAGACACCAGCCGGGCGCTGGGCACGCTGGCCGATTTTATTCAGACTTCGCCTGAGTATGAGGCCATGCTTGAGTCAGCACTCAGAGACGAACTGCAATACATCCTGGTGTCGGATGTCAGCAATGCTCTTACTTTCATTGATTACCTGAACAAAGAGAACCTGGGTCGTGCATCATTCCTGATTCCGAAATCAGCAGAACCGGCAGTCAGCGACACCACGAATCACCCGGAACCCGCCAGTCTCAGACTGACAGACGTTATGGGACTCACCCCGGAAGTCAGCAACGCTTTCAAACAAGCCTTCCCACAACTGGCCCGCGCCCGGATTGTCAGCAATATAACGGAAGCTGTTTCTCTGTCATTAAGTGACACAGAGAACATTTACATCACTACCAGCGGCGAAAAAGTCATTCAGGGAATCTTTCTGACCGGCGGCACTTCAGCCGAGCGACAGACCGGCATCTTAACCATCAAAAGAGAGATTGCGAATCTTCAAGAAACTCTTAAAGACCTGGAATTACAGACCAGACAGGCAGAAGCCAGACTCTCCGCAACCGATAATCGCATCAAGCACCTCAACGCTGAAAAACAGGCTCTCGATTCCAGTCTCAGGAAATCCGAGCAAACGATTCCTATCCTTCAAGAACAGCTTCAGCACGGCAGGCGCGAACAGGAACGAACAAAAAACTGGCTCGACGTCATCAGCCGCGAGATGCTTCAGGAAGAACTTGAACTCAGGGAAGCTCAACAAAAACTTGAGCAGGCCTCAGATGCCGCCAAAGACCAGGACGTCAGGCATCAGACACTGAATACGAAAATAGAAGAGGCACAGACACAGGCCGCCAGGCTCCGAATGGAAACCGAGGCCCGAATCGCCAGATTATCAGGCCTGCGCACCGAAGTCGCCACTCGCTCCGAAAGGAGAAAATCACTGTCCACCGAATTGCGCCGCCTTGAGGACGAAAGCCAGTCAATCAGCCGCAAACTTACCCTTCAGCAAACCAGCGCCATACAGGCGACTGAGAAAACCACAGAGATCAGAAGCTCGCTTACTTCAATTGACGAGTCACTGGCAGTCAGGGAACAGGAACACAGTCTTTTGCTACAGCAACTTGAGACCGCCACGGCGCAACTACAGGCAGACAGACAACTGACTCAGAAACAGGAAGAGGAAATCAGGAAGCTCAGGACTTCCCTGCTTTCACTGCGAGAAGAAAAATCCGCACTCAGCGTCGAACTCGCCAGGAATTCGGCAGATCTGGATCACCTCACCGAAAGATGCCGTACTGACCTCGACGAGGAAATAACCACGCTGGCCAGTCAACAAGATTTCAGTCGTTATCAGACCCAATCTGAGTCTGCAAGCCAAGACGTCAGTGATCCGGGGGGACGTTTTGAGAGTGATGACAACGACAACGATGATGAACTGTTTGATTCCCCGCCTGAATCCGCTGCGCTACAGCATTCAGCGCAACCCGACGGTGACACTTTTGACCCCGATCAGGCCAGAGCGCGTCTCGGTGAGCTGCGCCATAAACTCGACAAACTCGGCCCGGTCAATCTCGTCGCCCTCAATGAGATTGCGGAGACTTCCGAGCGCATACATTTTCTCAGCGCCCAGAAAGCGGATATTGAAAAAGCCGTGCTCGACACTCAGGCGGCCTTCAGTGAACTCAGACGCCGCTCCAGAGAAAGCTTCAAAGAAGCGTTCCAGATCATCAACGCCAATTTCACCAGAACTTTTCAGGAACTCTTCGGTGGCGGCCAGGGCGAGATGCGGCTGATAGATGAAAACGATCCGCTCGAAAGCGGCATTGAGATCATTGCCCAGCCGCCGGGCAAGCGACTCCAGAACGTACTGCTGTTATCGGGTGGCGAGAAGGCCATGACCGCCATCGCCCTGGTCATGGCGATTTTCAAGTATCGCCCCAGCCCGTTCTGCCTGCTCGATGAAGTGGACGCCCCGCTTGATGAAATCAACATCGGGCGCTTCGCCGACAAGATTCTGGAGATGAGCCAGCAGACGCAGTTTATGATCATCACTCACAGTAAAAGAACCATGGAAGCCGCCGGCACACTTTACGGCGTGACTATGGAGGATCCGGGCATTTCGCAACTCGTGTCGGTCAGATTGTCGTAACCGGGCGCAGGCCGTTGCGGATTTTAAGGCGGCACTTGACAGTCTGGCGGGTGGCCAATAAGATCAGCACGTCCTGATGGGAGGTCGTCTAACGGTAAGACTGCGGACTCTGGATCCGCCTATCGGGGTTCGAATCCCTGCCTCCCAGTTCAATCAAACCAGGCGTTGACGGTCAGTCTTCGGACTGGCCGTTTCGTTTTTTGCGTGTCTGTGAAATGCAATTCCCCGCCATGAGTCCGGCGCGGTTCAGATCAGCCCGGCGTGTTCAGCCCGCCGGACCGCTTCCAGCCGGGTATGGGCGTTGAGTTTTTTCAGGATGTGCTGAATGTGATTACTGACTGTGACCTGGCTGATGTGAAGCTGCCCGGCGATGGCCCTGGTGGTCGTGCCTTTCGCCAGCAGTCTTAAAATCTCGACCTCGCGTTCGGTCAGCTCGACCTCGCGCGCGGGCGAGCGCGTCGTCAGGACCAGCGCCTTCACGTCTTCCGCAGGCAGCCCTGCTTCGCTGACGATGAAGTCGCGCACCAGCAGTTCCATTCGCTTGCGCACGTCAATGCCGCGAATGATGTGCATCGAATACGGGGCCGTTGAATTGGCGATCTCCGCCCGCAGGACTGAGACGTTGAGCCATTGCCTGCCCTGCGCGGTCCGTCCCTGCAGGTCGAAGTTCCTGACGGGATGATGGCCCTGCGCGGCCTGACGCACGCTGCATTCAGCCGAACAGACCGGGCCGCATTCATCCATGCCCTGCAGAATCAGGCCGCACGGCTGCCCCATCACCGCGTCCGCCTGCATACCGAACAGCGCCTCAGCTGACGCATTCCAGGCCACAATCACGCCCGCGCCATCAACAGCGAAAGCCGCGTCCGCCGTACTCTCAATCATCTCTTTCAATTCCCGCAGCAACATTTGTTGACCTCCCGCAGCACGCTGCCGACGACCAACCCATCCGTGCCTTTCGGCTGCATCAGAAAAATGATGTGATTGCATTATTGCCCGGCAGGGCCGGAAAAAGAAACACTCCAGGCAGATAAAGAAGTCCGTTAGAGAGGCAATCAGGCGATGGTCTTCTCAAAAGCCACAGGTTATGGAATTCGCGCGCTGGTCTATCTGGCCAGGCATTCCGGCGCGCAGCCCTGCGGCCTGCGCGAGATCGCCGAAGCGGAACAGATTCCGCCGCTTTACCTGGGCAAACTGCTCGGCGAATTGCGGCGTCATCGCCTCGTCCATTCGACCAAAGGCATTCACGGCGGCTATGCGCTGGCCAGACCGCCGGAAGCGATCTCCCTGTGGGCGGTTTACCAGGCGCTGGATGCCAACCCTGAACTCGATGAGTGCATCCTGGAGCATCGCGCCTGCCACCCCGAAGCACCTTGTCCGCTGCACGAGGAATGGCAGGCGATGCGCCAGCAGCTCGTCGGCCTGCTGCACAGCAGGACCATCGCGGACCTCGCTGCCGTCGCGGTCACACCGGCGCAGGAGAGACCCGACGAATATTCCAGGACGATGTTGTAAGCGCCAGCCGCGACTGCGCGCTGGCTGACCAGACCCATTTGCCGAAGGTATCTGTCAGACACAACGGAGTTGAGCGTATGTTACCCGATCATCAGCAGCAACCCGGATTGAAATGCGTCGCGTGCAGCCTGTTGTTACTCGCCCTGCTGTGCGCCGCGGCCCAGGCGCAAACACCATCGCCGCAAGGCCCCGCCGTCATGTTCGAGAAGCGTTGTTACAGTTGCCACAACATCGGCGGCGGCGACAAGATCGGCCCGGATTTGAAAGGCGTCACCGACCGGCGCACGCGCGACTGGCTGCACGGCTATATCGCCAGCCCTGCCACCTTCTATCGCCAGGGCGATCCCGCCGCCATTGAGTTATTCAAAAAGTTTTCGCCCGCCATCATGCCCGATCAGGCGCTCACGCCCGAAGAGATGGACGCCATCCTGAATATGATTCAGGAACTGACGCGCAAGGGCGAGGTTTACGCGCCACCCGGCGCCACGCTCGCGCGCGCCATCGGTCCGCAGGACGCTGCCGACGGCCTGCTGCTGTTCACGGGCCGTGTGAAACTTCAGAACGGCGGCACGGCCTGCATCTCCTGCCACAATGCGTCAGACGGTTACGCCTCGTTGCGTCTTGCGGATGGTCGAAGCGTGCCGTATCCGGAAGTGATGCAACTCTGCGCTCAGTGCCACGGTCCGCAATACCGCGACTATCAACATGGTGCTCACGGCGGCATGACAGGATACTGGGATTTGAGCCGCGGCTCGCGTGAACGGAACAACTGCATCGACTGCCATCACCCGCATTCGCCGAAGTATCCGACCGTGCTGCCCGCCCGCGGTCCGAACGATCGTTTTCTGAAAGGG
>CAYWDW010000418.1:3122-5507 GCA_964457105.1 uncultured Heliobacteriaceae bacterium | reverse complement strand
GTGTTATATTTCGGCCCTGAACCGATGAGAATGAAGGATTACATTGCCTTCGAGTCGTTGCAGTTTGAGTACCTGCTGCTTGATATCCGCGCCATCAGAAGTGAGTACCTGCTGCAGAGCCGGTCCTTGAATGACCACTTCTTTGCGGTTCTCGCCGATGCAGGAGAAACCGGCAGCCCGGCAGTCGTCAGAACGGTCGCCCGGAAGCTGAAAGCATTGCCCCGCAAGGAACAGCGGGACTGGCTGGAAAAGCTGATGATTATTTCCGGGCTTCGGGGACTTGAAGACGTTGTTCGTGAGGAGGCGGAAAAAATGGGAATCTCGCTCGATATTCGTGACAACAAATTCTTTCAGGAAGCCTATGCCGCAGGCATTGATGAAGGGATGGAGAAAGGACTGGAGAAAGGGCTGGAGAAAGGGCTGGAGAAAGGCGAGGCGATCCTGTTACAGCGGATGCTGGAGCGCCGCTTCGGGAAGCTGCCCAAATGGGTGAAGCAGGAGATTGAGCAGGCGGATCGCCGGAAAATCGAAGCGGCTTCGCTGCGCCTGCTTGAAGCCTCAACGCTCGCAGAGGTCTTCGGCAAAAACGGCCGGAAGAAGCGCGGCGCGCGCTGACTCATCCCTCACCGTCTCGCCTCACCAGGCGCATTCTCCGTCATTATCGGAATCAACAATGGCTTTAGCGAAATATCAGATCGAAGAAAATCCCGCCGCGCAGTCATCAACCGCGCTGCAAACAGTCACGCCCGCTCCGGTCATTGACATCACCGCTTCAGCGCCGGAAAGCGCAGCCGCGCGTTACAACCCGAATGTCGAAATCAAAGGCGGCGGGTGGCGCGGCTGGGTGCGCGCGGCGCAGATCGTCTGGACCTTCGCGCTCTATCATGCCTTTGTTTACAGCTATCATCGCGGCTGGTTCATCGGTCACAAGGACGAGTCGGAGGAAAAACATCTGCAATGGCAGGGCGCGTGGCTCTCGCGGCAACTGCTCAGACTCGGCCCGACCTTTATCAAGATCGGGCAGGCGGTTTCGACGCGCGCCGACCTGCTTCCGCTCGCTTATATCAAGGAACTGACCAAACTTCAGGACAGCGTGCCTGCGTTTCCGAATGACATCGCCTTTGCGATCATCGAACGCGAACTCGGCCAGGCGGTCAGTGAACTTTTTGCTGAGATTGAAGCTGAACCGATTGCCGCCGCTTCGCTCGGCCAGGTTTATCGCGGGCGGCTGCATTCGGGCGAAACGGTGGCGATCAAGGTGCAGCGCCCGAATCTGGAAGGCGTCATCAACTTTGATCTGGCCGTGCTGAGAAGGCTGGCGCGGTTTGCGAAACGCTTTCCGCAGATGAATCGCGGCGTGGACTGGGAAGGCACGATTGATGAATTTGCGGCGGTGATCTTTGAAGAGATGGATTACATCAAGGAAGGTCACAACGCCGAAACCTTCCGCGATCATTTCAAGAAATGGAAGGAAGTTTACGTTCCGAACATTCACTGGTCGCACGCCAGCACGCGCGTGCTGACGATGGAATTCATTGGCGGGACCAAGCCGCTCGATTTGCAGACGCTGCGCGAGCGCGGGATTGATCCGCCGGATGTCGTGCGGCTGATTGCGCGCACCTACCTCAAGCAACTGCTCGAAGACGGTTTCTTTCACGCCGATCCGCATCCCGGAAATCTGCGCGTGATGGATGACGGGCGGCTCGCATTTTTCGATTTCGGGATGGTCGGACGGATCACGCCGGAACTTCAGTCAAAGATGATTGACGCCTTCTTTCACATCGTCGAACGCGACGTGCGCGGCCTGACGCAGGATCTGATCAATCTGGAATTCCTGCCGCGCGACATGGATTTTGAAGTCATTCGCCCCGTCGTCGAAAAACTCTTTGGCGATTATCTCAACCTGAAACTCGGCGAAGTTCGCTTCAAGGATCTGACCTATGAACTGGCCGAAGTGATGTACGAATACCCGTTTCACCTGCCGCCGAATTTCACCTACGTCATTCGCGCGATCATGACGCTCGAAGGCATGGGCATTGCGATGTATCCCGGCTTCAGTTTCTTTGAAGTGGCCAAACCTTATGCGAAAGAGTTCATGCTCAGACGCGAAGGCAAGTATTTCCGCGACCTGATTCTCAAAAAGCTGATTTACGGCGAAGGCGGCGAAATTCAGTGGGGCAAGGCGTGGAAGCTGGCCAAGATGGCTTTCAGAATGTATCTCGATGAATGGACGAAAAAACCTGAGCCGCCGAAATCATCGCTCACGCGCATTGAATAACAGTGCAACAGGCGAACGTCAGCGAGTGTGACAGTACGCGAGCGTCAGCGAGCACCCTCCAGGTGGGGGGGGGGGGCGCGCGCGGGGTGTGTTATATGAGTGCAATG